>DATAFT010000393.1:0-6366 GCA_036257295.1 Thermoanaerobaculia bacterium | reverse complement strand
CGGCTGAACCGCTCGACGACGTGCAGGCCGTCGCGCGGGACGTTCGGGCGCTCCAGGAAGTTGGTGGTGTCGACCACCAGCGTGTCGCCTTCCCAGTGCCCGATCGAATCGCCGCCCAGCGACCGGATCTCCGGCGGCAGGTGTTTCGAGTCGAGACGGATCACGCGCGCCCAGTGCATCCACTCGACCAGGATCACGACGTGGGTATCGGTCTGGGTGATGGTCTTGAGGTTGTTGTAGAGGACCGGCTGCGGCGGCAGCGACGCCACGCTCACGTAGAGGCAGCGGTCGAGCAGCGACAGCGATTCCGGGCCGTCGTAGGGGCCCGCTTCCTTGTCGAGCCACCAGACGTCCTTGTTGTTCTCGTAGAAGTAGGGGTTGAGCTTGGCGCGGCGCGCCTTGCCCTCCTCGGTCATCGGCGGCAGTCGACCGTCGGGTGGGTCGCTGATGATCGACGCCAGGTACTTGCCGTCGAGCGAGTAGATCCTGGTTCCCGGGTCGACCCAGAACGCGTTGTAGCCGCCGACGCCACCCGCTGCGCCGCCGGACCCATCACCACCGGCCGCGGGTGCATCGCGGTTCGGATCGCTGGCGGCGTCGGCGCGGGCCATCCCTTCAGCGGCGGCTTTCTCGATGGCTTCGGCCTCCTCCTTGGTGAGGAAGCGTCGGTCGCCGTACTGCACGTTGCGCTGCATGGGGGTGAGGCTCGCCAGGTCGTAGTTGCCCGAGAGGTCGGGCCGGCCGCTGGCCGTCCTCGGGATGTCCGCCGTGTCGCTTGCGGCTTCGGCCGCGAAACCGGCCGGCGGGGCCGAAAGCGCCGCGAGCACGGTGAGACCGGCCAGAAAGATGGTCGATTCGAAACGCATGGTTGAACTCCTCGCGATCGCCGACGTAGCAGCAGGGAACAGGCCGAATCTGCCGCCTCGCCGTCCGCCGTGCCGCGTTCGCACGAGTATAGGATTTCGCCGCTCCACCGCCGCCGACCCCGAGGGACCTCGATGCGCACCAACGATGTGAAGTTCGCGCTTCGCAGCCTCGCCCGTACGCCCGGCTATACCCTCGCCTTCGTTCTCACGCTCGGCCTCGGGATCGGGGCCAACGCCGCGATCTTCAGCGTGCTCGACGGCGTGCTGCTGCGGCCGCTGCCGCACGCCGACGGCGATCGTCTGGTGTACCTGCGCCAGTCGGCCCCCCTCGCTCAGATCGAGAACGCGCTGTTCTCGGTGCCCGAGATCGCCGACTATCGCGATCAGGGCAAGAGCTTCGACGGCGTGGCCGAGTTCTCGGCGATGACCTTCAACATGATCGGCGGCGACGAGCCGCGGCGGGTGAGGGCCGGGGTGGTCACCGGCAACTACTTCCACGTCCTCGGGCTGCACCCGGTGCTCGGGCGCGCGCTCGATCAGTCGGACGACGGCCAGAACGCGGCCGGCGTCGCGGTGCTGACCGATCGCTTCTGGCGCGCCTTCTTCGGCGCCGACCCCAACGTGATCGGCCGCCAGGTCCAGATGAACGGCGTCAGCGTCACCATCGTCGGAGTGCTGCAGCCGGCGCCGCCGTACCCCGAGCAGACCGACCTCTACTCCAACATGGTCACCAGCCCGCACCACATGAGCGCGACCATGCAGCAGGACCGCTTGCACCGGATGACCGAGGTCTTCGCGCGCCTCAAGCCCGGCGTCGCGGTCGAGCAGGCCCGCACCGAGGTCGAGAGCATCACCGCGCGCCTGCACCAGGAGTACCCCGACGCCTACGACCAGGCCCAGGGCTTCGCGGTGTCGGTGACGCGGCTGCGCACCCAGCTCGCGAGCCGCGCTCGACCGACGCTGTTCGTCCTGCTCGGCGCCGCGGCGTTCGTGCTGCTGGTCGCGTGCGCCAACGTTGCCAACCTGACGCTGGCGCGTCTGACGCGCCGCGAGAACGAGCTCGCGCTGCGCACCGCGCTGGGCGCCGACAAGAAAACGCTGCGCATCCAGCTCCTGATCGAGACGCTGATCCCGTCGTTGCTCGGCGGCGTGCTCGGCCTGGGCCTCGGTTACGCCACGCTCGGCATCCTCAAGAACTACGCCGCGCGCTTCTCGGTGCGTGCCGACGAGATCACGCTCGACGCCCGCGTCTTCGGCGTCGCCGTCGTGGCCGCCCTGCTGGCGGCGTGCTTCGTCGCGATGGTGCCGCGGCTGCCCGGCGGCGCCCAGGACCTCGCTCGTGCGCTCGGCTCGTCGCGCTCGACCGGCGACGCCGGCCGCCGCCGCATGCAGGCGCTGCTGGTGTCGTCGCAGGTCGCGCTCTCCTTCATCCTGTTGATCGGGACCGGTCTCCTGCTGCGCACGATCCTGCACCTCGACGGGATGGACACCGGGCTCGACACCAGGAACGTCCTCTCGCTCGACATCCCGCGCTTCGCCGCCAATCGCCAGGGTGCCGAGCAGACCGCCGCGGTCGAGACGCTGCTGCAGCAGGTTTCCGAGCTGCCCGGGGTCGAGTCGAGCGGCGTCGCCACCCGCGTGCCGCTGCGCGGCGGTCAGCTCCCGCAGCTCGAGTTCGCGATCGAGGGCAGTGACTGGGATGCGTCGAAGCCCAACCCGCGCGCCGACTACCGCACCGTGAGCCCGGGCTACTTCGAGACCGTCGGCATGAAGGTGATCGCCGGCCGGGTCTTCGACGGGCGCGATCGCGGCGACGGCGAGAAGGTGGCGGTGATCAACGAGTCGATGGCGAAGAAGTACTTCCAGGATCGGGATCCGCTGGGCCGCCGCATCGCCTGGTCGGGCGAGGTCCTGCGCTTCATCGGACTCTCGGGGGACTGGCGCCAGATCGTCGGCGTGGTCACGGACGTCCGCGACAACGGTCCGACCGCCGATCCCGGCGACGTCATCTATCAACCCATCAGCCAGGAAGGGGCGGCCTGGGCGCTCTTCGTGCGCACCGCGACACCGCCGCAGGGGCTGGCCCAGCCGATCAGCGAGGCCATCCGCCGCATCGAGGCCGGCCAACCGATCGAGAACATCGCGACGCTCGAGGAGGTGCGCACCGACGCGATCTCGCCGCAGCGCCTCAACGTCAAGCTGCTCGGCGCCTTCGCGGTGGTGGCGCTCCTGATCGCCGCGGTCGGCGTCGCCGGCGTGCTGTCGTTCTCGGTGAGCGTGCGGCGGCGTGAGCTCGGTATCCGCGCGTCGCTCGGCGCCGACCGCTCGAAGCTGCTGCGCGGCGTGATCCGGGAGGGCATCCTGCTCGCGGCCGGCGGCCTGATCGTGGGCGCGTTCGGCGCCTGGGCGCTGACGCGGTTCTTGCGCACGCTGCTGTTCGGCGTCGAGCCCACCGACCCGGTGACGTTCATCGCGGTGGGCGTGGTGCTTGCGCTGGTGGCCGTCGCAGCGTCGTTCCTGCCGGCGTGGAGCGCCGCCAAGACCGATCCGGCGACGGTGTTGCGGGCCGAGTGACCGGCGCGAATGGTGTTTACCATTCGCGCCGCTGAGTTGTTGTTGGCGCCGAGGACGGCGCAGTTAACCGGCCAGGAAGGTGTGGCGCGCCTCGCCCGAGATCGCTTCGCCCGCGGCCAGCGTGCCGTCGAAGCGCTCGGCGTAGTACGGCCAGTAGTTCTCGAGCTTGCCGAGGGTGACGCCGGGCCCGCGGCGCAGTGAGCCGCGCCCGGTCATGACCTTGATCACCTCGGCGCCCGCGAGCTCGTACCAGGGATCGGGCTTGCCGATCCTTCCCGGGCCAGCATCGGCGGGAATGTCGAGCTCGAGGTGGCGCCGCAACTGCCAGGCTGTCGTGGAAACGTACTCGAACGTCCACGGCTGCGCCACCAGGTCGGCGCGAGGCCCCGGCTCGACGAATCCGTTCTCGGTCATCGCGCGGTAGGGCGGGTGGAGGCGGAGCCCGACCAGCTCGACTGCGTGGTGCGTGCCCTCCTCCGACAGTCCGACGCCACCCGCGGCGAAAGCGAGCGAGACCACCCGCCGGCCCAGCCGTGTTGCCGCGATCGCGAAGGACTCCGCGTCGCGCGACCACTCGATGGCGGCCATCCGCGACGGATAGCCGAAGGTCTCGCGGCCGAAGACCACGTCGCCGTCCGGCCCCACCAGATGCGATAGCGCGTACCACGCCTCGCGACCCTCGCGCAGGCATCGCGCCAAGAGCCAGAGCTCGTGAAATGGCTGCGTCGAGAAGTCGCTGATCGGGACGTCGAGGGCGAGCATGCGCAACACCGGCTCCGGTCCCGCTTCGAGACCGGGAGGCAGCATCCGCGCGTGCAGCTCCGCAGGGGCGCGCAGATCGACCTGCACCACATCGCGCAGCTCGAGCGCGAGCGCGTCGCGCCGGCGATAGCGGTCGAGCTCGTCTGGAGCGAGCTTCATCGCGGTCTGCTCTTTCGGCCAGCCCACCGGCGTCCAGGCTCGGCCCGCAGTGATCGGGCGGTCATACATGTAGAACGCCCACGGCTCGAAGCGCCTGGGG
Organism: Thermoanaerobaculia bacterium; assembly: GCA_036257295.1. Classification (GTDB taxonomy): domain Bacteria; phylum Acidobacteriota; class Thermoanaerobaculia; order Multivoradales; family Multivoraceae; genus DATAFT01. The sequence goes on along the minus strand of DATAFT010000393.1, from coordinate 1,905 downwards.
TCGATCATCTGCAGCCGCTCGATGCGCGTCTCGGTCTTCGCCTCGCGGTGCACGCGATCCGCCTGTGGGTAGAGACCGGTCTCGCGGTAGCTCACGGCGACGATCGCGTGGAGCGGAAACTCCGCGAACGGATCGAGCGGCGACGGCTCGACCATCGCGAAGCGCGTGCGGTCGAGGTCGCATTCGCGCGGCGCGCCCTCGACCATCTCCTGCGGATAGACGCCACGCTTGCCGCCGAGGACGCGCAGCCAGAGCTCGACCGGATCGGAGCCGAGCGGTCCTCGCCGCCAGTCGGGATCGAGCCGGTAGCGGTAGAGAAACGCCCCGAAGCCGGTCTCGCGATGCCAGAGCATGGGGTGCGCGGGCGAGTCGAGAACCTCGGTCTCGATGCGGTAGAGGAGCTTGCCTCGCCGCGTGAGGTCGGCGTGCACGCGCCGCCCCTGGCGCGACAGCCTCGGCACGCCGTCCTTCTTGATCAGCCCGACGTTCTCACGACCGGCGACGCGCCCCCAGTCCTGATCGAGCGGCATGCCGATCTGGAACATGCCGCGCTGCCCCTGCCAGCGCGCAGTGACGTGGATGCCGGACTCGGTGTAGGGGCCCGGATAGAACAGGTTCTCACCACCGCGGTCCGGGTAGTGCAGCCACCAGTCGATGGTCACCTCGGCCACTTCGTCGGGCTCGAGCGCCGGCGGCAGCACTCGAGCGATGCGCTCGGGATCGGTGCTGTAGCGCAGGACCAGGTTGAGCGTCTTGCCGGCGAGGTCCTGCGCCCCAAGATCGTCGTCGTCGAGAGCGGTCGAGGGAATGCCGCCGACCGTGAGCCACCCGGCTCCCGCGAGCCCGGCGCCCAACAGGTGTCGGCGGCTCCAGGTCATTCGTTCGGCCAGCCCGACCAGATGCCGCAGTGACCGGCGTTGTCGCTGCCGGTGAGCACCTGCTGGACGCCGGTGTAGCCGGCGTTCATCACCGCGCGCGGGGAGAAGTGGAACTTGCCGTTGGACTGGGTGAGATGCAGCTTGCCGTAGTGCTCCTGACTCAGGCCATGGCCGGTCTCGTGCAGCGCCACGGTCTCCACGTCGATGTTGCCGTCGATCGCCCAGACCTTCGCATCGTTGAAGTAGGTCTCACGGAAGGAGGTGTCCGCCTTGCCGTCGTTGTTGATGTCGGTGGGGTTGCCCGAGCCGTCGAAGAAAACGAAGGTGAAGGTCCCCGCCATGACGTTGGCGCCGCTCGGCGGAAACGTCAGGTCGAAGAACGCCACCGGCAGGAACCCGGCGAACGTGACGTCGGCCAGCACCGCGAATGCACCGCCGAAACCGGTGAGGAACTGGACCACGCCGAGGTCGAACGGAAAGCTGCCGAAGTTGGTGATCGGGATGGTCGAGCAGGTGACGTCTTCCCAGGTCTGGAGGCCGCGCTCGATCGCCGCGGTGGTCTCGGCTTCGGTCAACCCATTGGTGGTCGCGCCTTCGACGCCGTCGATGAGGGTGGCGATGTCCCCGAAGCCGCCGCGATCCGGGTCGAACGGTACCCAGTGCGAATCGGACTGCCTGTTGCCCCGATCGTCGAAGAAGACGACCTGGCCGACCTGGCCCGAGTCGGTGAGCCACTCGACCTTTTCCAGCCGGTACGGTGCGTGCATCGCGGCCAGGCGGGCGTTGATGTCGCTCAGCCGCTTCACCGGTGGCTGCGCCGCGGCCGGCGCCGCGAGCAGCGGAACGAGGACCGAGAACACTGTTCCCCACGCAAGGTGAGTACGCCGTCGCATCATGGTTCCTCCTCCTGGTGAACCGAAGTGAAGAAAGTCATGGTTCGAGGGCCTCACGGATCGCGCGATCGGGATCGTCGACCACACGGCTGGTGGTGTCGAAGACCATGGTGGCGCGCCGCGCCGCGTCGTAG
>DATAFT010000376.1:0-1730 GCA_036257295.1 Thermoanaerobaculia bacterium | reverse complement strand
GGAATGAGCTCGCCCCGAGCGCCGCGGACGTGGATGAGGTCGAGGCGCTCCGGATCGTCGCGGTACTCGGGTAGCACCTGGACCCGCACGTCGTAGCGCTCACCGCCTTCCTCGAACGAGCCCACCTCTTCGCCGGCCAGCAGAGTGCGGATGGTGCGGCCGATCACCACCGCCGGAACGCCGAGCTCGGCGGCGACGTCGCGCTCGATCGTGATCTCGATCTCGGGCTTGCCGGTCTCGAACGAAGTGCCGACGTCGACCAGGTCGGGATCCGCCCGCATCTTCTCCATCAGGTGCGCGGCATGGCCTTCGAGGCGCTTGAGGTCGGGCCCCTGCAGGCTGTACATCAGGCTCTTCGATCCGAAGCTCGAGCCCGATACCCACTGGATCTCGCTGACCGCGATCTCCTCCGCCTCGGGGATCGCCTCGCGCACCATCCGGCGCGCCTCGCCCATCAGCTCGAGCTGGGTCCGTTGGCGGGTGTCCTTCGGCCCCACGTCGATGAACAACGACGCGATGTGCGGCTGGCGCTGGCCGGCCTCGCCCACCGTGGCGAACACGTTCTTGATCTCGGGTATCGGCCTCACCGCGTCTTCCATGCGACGCGACACCTTGTCGGTGACCGCCAGCGGCGTGCCCACCGGGAGCTTGACCGAGACCGTCATTTCGCCGCGGTCGCGCATGCCGAAGAAATCGAACGGCACGGTCGAAGCGAGCGCGAAGCCGCCCAGGCTCGCCGCCAGCGTGGCGGTCAACGTCAGCCAGCGATGGCGCATGGCGTGGCGCAGGACCGCGGCGTAGAACGAATCGAGCGCGCTGAGGCCGCGATCCAGCAGGTGGAAGAAGCGCCCGCGCGACTGGTCGACCGAGAGGATGCGGCTCGCCAGCATCGGCGTGAGGGTGAGGGCGAACAGCATCGACACCAGGACCGCGATCGCCATCACGATCCCGAACTCGTAGAACCACTGCCCCACCGAGCCTTCGAGGAACGCGATCGGCACGAACACGGCGCACAGCGCCAGCGTGGTCGACAGCACCGCCAGCATCACCTGCCCGGACCCTTTCTCCGCCGCCTCCATGGCCGACTCGCCGTGCTCGATGCGCCGGTAGACCACCTCCAGCACCACGATGGCGTCGTCGATGACGATGCCGATCGAGAGCGCCAGCGCCATCAGCGTCATCATGTTGAGCGTGAAGCCCGCCAGGTAGAAGAAGGTGAACGACGCGATCAGGCTCGAGGGAATGGCGAGGCCCGCGATCAGCGTCGAGCGGGTGTTGCGCAGGAAGAGCAGCACCACCAGCACGACCAGGAGGCAGCCCCAAAGCATGTCGATGAAGATCGCCTCGATCGAGTCTTCGATGAAGACCGCCATGTCGCGCGCCAGCGTGACCTCCATGCCGGCAGGGAGCTCGGAGCGCAGCGTGTCGAGCTCGGCGCGTACCGCACGCGCCACCGCCACGGTGTTGGCGCCGCTGCGGCGCCGCACGTCGAGCGAGACGCCGCGCTGACCGTTGAACCGTGCGATCGACGACTCCTCGGCGAGGCCGTCCTCGATCACCGCGACGTCACGCAGGTAGATCGGGCGCCCGGAGCGCTGGGCCGCGATCAGCGTGCCGAAGTCCTCGACCCGCTGCACCTTCCCCGAGGTCGTGACCGTCCACTCGCGCGCGGCGCCCTCGATGCGGCCGCCGCCCATCTCGGCGTTCTCCGAGAGCAGCGTCGAGCGGAC
>DATAFT010000367.1:0-3717 GCA_036257295.1 Thermoanaerobaculia bacterium | reverse complement strand
GAACTCGTCGCCGTCGGCGTCCATGCCGGCGTCGGAATCGTCGTCGCCGGTTTCCTCGCCGTCCTCGGAAGCAGCCGCGGCCGCGACCTCCTCCGCGGTCAGGACGGCGTCCGCCTCGAGGTCACCCTCCTCGGCATCGCGCTCGGCGCCGGCGCGGAAGGTCGACACCTCGACGATGCCATCGCGGAAGTAGACGTGCACCAGACGGAACCGCCGGCCGATGATGCGCGAGTTGCGGAACAGCCGCCGCACCTCGTTGGGACGCGCATCGGTCGCGACGTCGAAGTCCTTGGGCTCGCGCCCGAGCAGCAGGTCGCGCACGCTGCCGCCGACCAGACACGACTCGAAGCCCGACCGCTCCAGTCGGTAGAGCACCTTGAGCGCGTTGGGGTCGATCGAGCGGCGCGAGAGGCTGTGATGCGCCCGGGGAAGGATGCGCGGTGCGGGAAAGCTCGACGGGGCCGCAGCTATGTCGTCAGATCTCGGTTCAGCCACGTCCAGCGAGTATAGCGGGCTTCCGATCGTCACATCGCTGTCGCATCGAACAATTTTTGGCTAGTTCGCCGCCGGCGCAGCCGCGCCGTCCTCGGCGCCAACACCAAGCCAGCGGAGCGAATGGTAGACACCATTCGCGTAGCTAGCCCCCGTCGGCATCGACGAATCGAATCTCGGAGGCCAGCGTCCGGCCGACCGGACAGCGCCGGGCGATCTCGAGCAATCGCGCGCGCTGCTCGTCGTCGAGAGGTCCCTCGAGTCTCACGTCCCTGACGATCTGGTCGATCTTCCCCTCGCGCGTCTCGCACTCGGCGCAGTCGGCGGCGTGGATCTTGTCGTGACGCAACCGCACCTCGACGCCTTCGAGCGGCCAGCCCTTACGCTTGGCGTAGAGCGACACCGTCATCGAGACACAGGAGCCGAACGCGGCGAGCAGCAACTGGTAGGGCGTCGGACCGCTGTCGTCGCCGCCTGCGGCCACCGGCTCGTCGGCGCGCAGCCGGTGACGCCCGATCTCGATCTCCTGAGGCAGGCCGCCGGCACCGCGCACCGTCACCGCCGATTCCTGCGCCGCCCCGTGCTTCGTCGCATCGGTCATCGAATGCTCCCTCTCGATCTGAGAGGATAGCGGTCCGTGCCGAAAGTGGCGGACGTCATCGTCGCAGGCCTGGGAGCCATGGGCTCCGCGACGGCGAGCGCGCTCGCGCGCCGCGGCGCGCGGGTGCTCGGCCTCGACCGCTTTCACCCGCCGCACGATCGCGGCTCGTCGCACGGCGAGACGCGCGTCATCCGCGCCGCCTACTTCGAGCACCCGCTCTACGTCCCGCTGGTGAGAGCCGCCTACGATCGGTGGCGAGCGCTCGAAGATCGATCGGGGCGTCGCCTCCTGCTCACGACCGGCGTGCTGCTGGTCGGCGAGCCCAGCGGCGAGCTGATGGTCGGCGCCGCCGCCAGCGCGAAGGAACACGGCGTTCCGTGCGAGCCGTTCACTCACGACGAGCTGCTGCGCCGCTACCCTGCGATCGTTCCCGCCGCGACCGCCACCGGTCTGCTCGAGCCCGGCGGCGGCCTCCTCTACCCCGAAGCGTGCATCGAGGCGTTCCTCGACGAGGCGGGCAACGCGGGCGCCGACCTGCGCTACGACGAGCCGCTCGCGAGCTGGCGCGCCGTTTCCGGAGGGGTCGAAGTCGAGACCGCCCGCGATCGCTACTCGGCCGCCCGGCTCCTGATCGCCGCCGGCGCCTGGATCCCCACGTTGATGCCGAGCCTGCCGCTCTCGGTCGAGCGCCAGGTGCTGCACTGGTTCGAGCCGCCCGATCGACGCCCGTTCTCGGTGGGCGCCCTGCCGGTCTTCCTGTTCGAGGAAGCCGGTGGACCGCTCTGGTACGGCACGCCAGACCTCGGCTCGGGACTCAAGGTCGGGCTTCATCATCAGGGCGCGCCGATCACTCCGGAGACGATCGACCGCGCCGTGCACGAAGACGACGTGGCGGCGGTGCGGCGCCTGCTGCGCCAGCGCATGCCCGGCGCCGACGTGCGGCCGAGCCGCTCGACCGTCTGCATGTACACCAACACGCCGGACGCGCACTTCCTGGTCGACGAGCATCCGCAAGCGCCGCGCGTGCTGCTCGCCAGCGCGTGCTCGGGCCACGGCTTCAAGTTCGCGAGCATCCTCGGCGAGCTGCTCGCCGATCGATTGACCGACACGCGGTCGGCGCTCGATCTCGCGCCCTTCCGGCTCGATCGTGCGGCGTTACGAACGCGGTCGACGACTAGCGTGTTGAACGATGGGAGCGAGCGATGACGCGTAAGGAAGGCTGGACCGGTCGAGTGTTCGAGGACTTCGAAGTGGGTGAGATGTACGAGCACGCGCTCGGCCGCACGGTCACCACCGCCGACAACATCTGGTTCACGGCGCTCACCATGAACCCCAACCCCATCCACTTCGACCACGCCTACGCAGAGCGCACCGACTGGAAGAAGCCGCTGGTCAACTCGTGTCTCACGCTCGGGCTCATCACCGGGTTGTCGGTGGCGGACATCTCGCAGAACGGCGTCAACCTCGGCTGGGACGAGGTGCGCATGCCGAAGCCGGTGTTCGAGGGCGACACCCTCTACGCTCGGACCGAGGTGCTCGAGAAGCGTGAGTCGGCCTCACGGCCGCACCAGGGAATCGTTCGCTTCAGGACCGAGGGCTACAATCAGGACGGCACCGTCGTCATCGAGTTCAAGCGCACCGTGCTGGTCTACAAGGCCGGACACGTGCCCGAGGTCCCGCGCGGCAGCGCGTGATGCCGCCCGACAGCGCCCCCGCGGCGGCGCCGGCCCTCGAGGCGAGACGCGTCTCGAAGGTGTATCACCGCGTCTCGAGCGGGCACGGCCCGGATGGCGACGGAGTGCTCGCCCTCGATGGCGCCAGCCTCATCGTCGAGCGCGGCGAGACGGTGGTGCTGGTCGGCGAGAGCGGCAGCGGCAAGACGACGCTCCTGCGCCTGTTCAACCGGCTCGAGGTGGCGACCTCGGGCGAGGTGCTGGTCGCCGGCGAGCCGGTCGACGCGAGCGATCCGATCGAGTTGCGGCGCCGCATCGGATACGTGCAGCAGGAAGGCGGCCTGCTGCCGCACTGGACGGTCGAGCGCAACGTCGAGCTGGTGCCGGCGCTACTGGGCTGGACGACGGAGCGCCGGCGGGCGCGGGTGGCGGAGCTGCTCGAGCTGGTGGGTCTGCCGGCCCCAACCTACGGCCCGCGCTATCCGCGCGAGCTCTCGGGCGGGCAACGCCAACGCGTGGCGTTCGCGCGGGCGATCGCCGCCGATCCAGCGGTGGTCCTCCTCGACGAGCCGTTCGGCGCGCTCGACGCCATCACGCGCCTCGAGCTCCAGGACGAGTTCCTGCGTCTCAAGAATCGACTCGGCAAGACGTTCCTGCTGGTGACGCACGACCTGCGCGAAGCGTTCCGGCTCGCCGATCGCATCGCGGTGATGAAGAGCGGGCGCGCGCTCCAGGTGGCGCCGCCGGCCGAGCTCGCGCGCGACCCGGCCGACTCCTATGTCGCGCGACTGCTCGAGCTCTCGGTGGGTTCGCTCGGCGCGTCGGAGGTCTCGCCGTGAACCTCCGCCGTCGCCGGAGAGCAGGCAAGCTGCTCCCCTTCACATCACTCCTGCTGGCTCTCTCCGGCCCCATTGCCGCGCAGCCGATCGTGGTCGGCTCGAAGAACTTCGA
>DATAFT010000300.1:0-9996 GCA_036257295.1 Thermoanaerobaculia bacterium | reverse complement strand
TGATGCGGAACTCGCCGCCGAGCAGGCACGCCGTGCCAGCGTCGGGCACGCACGCCGAGGCGCCGGCGGCGGTGGTTGCGGTTGCGACGTTCGAGTAGGACGAGAATCCGGTGGCGTTGCGCGCGCGCACGCGGAACGTGTGCTCCAACGCCGCTGCCAACTCCTCCACCGCCACGAAGACGGTGTTCGCCGCCACGGTGGCGACTTCGGCGAAGGCGCCGGCCCCACTCCTCGCTTCGATCCGGAGCTCTGTCTCGTTGGTCGACCCGTCCGTCCACCGCAGGAGCACGGCGCTGTGGCTTAACGCCTCGGCGACCAGGCTCGTGGGCGCGCCCGGCACCGGTGGTGGCGGAGGAGGCGGAGGAGGCGGAGGAGGCGGTGGAGGCGGTGGAGGCGGAGGAGGCGGTGGAGGTGGAGGCGGTGGGCCCGACTCGATGGCGGTGGTCAGCCGCGCGCCATCGTCCTGTCGGATCATGACCGAGGGGATCGTGATCGACGCGTCGGTGCCGCCCATGGGCACCGGCGCCCCAGCCTCGTTGTTCACGACCACGACGCCGACCGCTCCGGCGTTCTGCGCGTTCTTGACCTTGACCACGAAGTTGCACAGGCCGCGGTCCAGAAACGCGATCTGACCGCTCAGGGCGGCGGCGTTCACGATCGACTCGCAGCCGTCGCGCGCCGGGTCGGTCCCGTCGGCAACCTGCACCAGGTTGCCGTGGGCCGACGCCTGCGTGAGCGCGGGCCCGAACTGCGCGGTCGCGACCTCGTAGCCACCGTCGACGCTGTTCGGCGAGGAGACGAACAGAATCGGGCTCGCCGACAGGAAGCTGGGCGCCGCCGCGTGCACGTTCGCGCCGTCCCAGACCAGGCGCCCGGTGTTCGTCGCCGAGGCGACGCGCTCGGCGTCGGTCATCTGGTTCCAGTGGCGGCCAGCCGTCGTGTCGAGCGTGAAGACGCTGAAGATGTCGGGCCGCCCGAACGGGTTGACGCCCGTCGCCTCGTTGACCAGGCTGACGAAGCCCAGGCCGTGCGCGAGCTCGTGCAGCGCGACGTTGACGAAGCTCACCTGCCGGGCGGGCGCGTTGCCGGAGAGGTTGTAGCTGAACGTGCCACCGCCGACGCAACCCTCGTCGATCCTGGTGTTGAAGGTCGCGCTGATATCCCTCGCATCGGGATCGGTGTCGTCTTCCAGGCTTAGGTTCTGGCCGCTCAAGGCTTCCGCCAGCGCGCCGGGATACCAGGTGCCGGGCACGTCGGCGCCGGCGAAGCTCTCGAAGATGAACTCCGGCCCGGCCTGTGCGAGCACGGCGCTGTCGTCGCCACAATCGAGCTCGTCGAAGGAAGCTTCGATGTGGATGGTGACGTCGCTGCGGAGCAGACCTCCCCAGATACCGGCGACGTGCAGCATGGCGTCGCGCCGGTTCTGGCCGAGGGGGTCGGGAGCGAAGAAGCCCTCTCCCTGAGCGTTCTCGAAATGGACGACGATGTTCGACGAGCCGGGCGACCAGCCGATGTCGTGGAGTTGGTCCAGGGTGAGGTCGAAGTCGCCGATCTCGACGTTGCCGCCGATCGCCGGCTCCATCAGGAGGTCCGGCGCCGCGACCGAGTCCCAATGGGAGATCGAGGATCCGGGGTCGACCGGATTGGGAGCATAGAGGCGCAGCCGTCCGTTCGGATCGGCGCCGGCCAGGAAATCGGGGTCGACGCCGAGCGACGCCGCGACGGTGGCGCGCGGCACCAAGGCTTGCGCGCCCCGGGCGTCCGCCGCGATCCTCAGCTCGCTCCGGAACCTGCCCTGGAGGTTGACGCCCCGGCCGCCGCGGGCCAGCGCGAACGGTCGCAGGCCCTCGACCGACCGTTCGAATCGAGCCGCGGATCGCGCGGCCGCTCGCTGCCGCTGCGCGGCGGTGGGGTTGGTCGTCAGCTCGCGCGTTGCCGGGTCGACGAACACGCGGAGCCCGGCGCCCGGCTTCGCGTCCGGCTCCGTCGAGCGCTCTTGTGAAGCGGCCCCGCGCAACCCGAGCAGGAGCGCCAGCGTGGCGCTCAGGATGGTCAGATGGCGAAGTGGTCTCGAGCGATGCTTCTTGGGCTTCAAACCGCGATGCCTCGGCGATGCGCCGGCTCCAACCGGAAGGGCGGGCCGAGAATTCCGCCTAGCCTGAGCTCACGCCTTGATGTACTCGATGACCGGCTCTTCCTGATCGCGCAGCTCGTTCACGTTACCCGCCACCAGGTCACCGGTCTGGTAGAGATGCTCGACGTGGGCGCCGGTCTCCTCGATCGCGAGTAGGACGTTGTACCCATGGGTCGCGCCGAACAGGCCCTTCGACACCTCGACGATCGACTGCGGTTCCGCGCAGAGCTCGAGCACCCGCTCGAGGCGACGCTCGTGTGCAGCGCGGATCTGTCCGACCCGCTTCGGCAGGTCCGGGATCGGGTTCTCGTGTCCGCCGAGGGCGAGCCGCACGCCGTCGAGCTTCGCCACCCGGTCGAGCGACGTGAAGTAGTGGCCCAGACCCATGTTGAGCGTAATGGACTCGGGCGCCTGGTGGGGAGTGATCCGCGACAGCACGTGGTCGGCGGCGAGCAGCACGTCGCCCAGACGCAGGCAGACCTGGCCGGGACAGTGCCCCGGCACATGGATGACGTCCATTCCGTCGATCGGCTGGATGCCTTCTTCGAGCGTGACGTCCACCGGCGTCGACCGGTACATCCCCTTCTGCATGGTGTACATCTGCATCAGGACCTTGCGGGCGTCGGTCGAGATGCCGGCGCGCTCGAGGAAGACCGCGAGCTGCTTGGCGGTGACGATGACCCGCTCTTCATAGTGCGTCAGGACGCGGCGATCGAGCACGTGGATGCCAACCGGGGCGTCGGTGTGAGCCCGCACGAAGGGCAGGCCACCGAAGTGGTCGCTGTGACCGTGCGTGATCAGGATGAGGTCGACGTCGGCGAGCGCGATCCGTTCGCCGAACCGCTCTTCGATCCCGGCCAGGCCCTGGAGCAGGCTGTCGTGCGACTGCTGCATCGGGGAGCCGGTGTCGACCAGGACGGTCCGCTCGCCGTCGCGGACGATGTACACGTTGGCGATGAAGTTCGGGAACGCCGCGACCGGCATGCCGTAGATCACGCGCCCGTCGGACGACGTGAACTTCTCGACGGTCTTGAGCCCTTCGGTCACTGGTCTCGTCCCCGGCCGACGGTCGGCCTAGAAGATCGCGTAGCCGCCGTCGATGATGAAGTTGTCGCCGGTGTGGTACGCCGAGAGGTCGCTCGCGAGGTAGACCGCGAGGCCGCCGAAGTCGTCACCCACACCCCAGCGCCGCATCGGGATGCGCTTCCCCACCGCCTCCGCGAACTTGGGCCAGGCGAACGTCTTCTCGGTGAGGTCGGACTCGATCCAGCCCGGCTGCACCGAGTTGGCGCGGATGCCGTAGCGCGCGAGCTCGACGGCGAGGCCCTTGATCATGGAGATGACGGCGCCCTTGGTAGAGGCGTAGGCCTGATTCCTGGGCGCGCCCTCGGTGGCCGACAGGCTCGAGGTCACCACCAACGAGCCACCCTCCCCGCGCTCGATCATGTGCTTGCTGGCGGCTCGCAGGGTGTAGAACACGCCGTCGAGGTTGACGCGCATCACGCGCCGCCACTGCTCGGTCGGGAACTCCGCGAACCCCTGCGCCGAAGCGCCGCCGATGCCCGCGTTGGCGAAGCAGGAGTCGACCTTGCCCAGCTCGCGCACGGTCGCAGCGAACGACTCCTGCACCGCCGCCTCGTCGCCGACGTCGCAGATCATCGCGACGACGCGCGTCCCGTGCGTCGACAGGCGCGCCAGCGCGCGATCGTTCTTCTCCTGCTTGGTGCCCCAGATGCAGACGTCGGCCCCCGCTTGCGCCAGACCGTCCGCCATGCCGATGCCGATGCCGCTGTTGCCGCCGGTGACGAGGGCAACCTTACCCTTGAGATCCAGACCAGGATGGCCCATCGCGCTCCCTTCTGAGGGAGCGAATCCTAGCTTAGGGGACCGTCAGCTTCGCCACGATCTCTTCGAAGGCAGCATCCGCGATCTCCCGCATCTCGTCGTCGGTGCGGTCCTGGATCGGATGCCGCACGAACACGCGGGGCGGATCCGAGCCCAACGCCGACGCTTGCGTCGATGCCGCGTCGACGAACTCCTTCGACGCGACGAACACGGTCGGGATGCCGCGTCCCTCGAGGTCGGTCATGTCGTGCACACTGCACGACGTGCACGACCCTCAGTCCGCGAGCGCTTCGATCACCGCGTCGCAGCGCTCGGCGATCTGCTGGCGCAAGTCGAGCGGCGCCGGCTTGGTGAACGTCGGCTTCTTGAAGCGCGCGACCTCGACACCGCTCGCGACCAACTTGGCCTCGAGCCGATCGAGGAACACGTCACCACGCGCCTTCGAGATGTCGAGCAGGCCGATCGTCGTTCTCGCAATACCAGGCAGGCGAGCGGCGTTCTGCCGTTGCGACGGATCGCGCTCGCCGGTTGGATCGAGGAGGACCTCCGCGCTCATGTCTCCACCTCCCTCGTGATCGGCATGCTGCCGCCCGAGCCTGCCCCCCAGCCGCCGATGATGGCCGAGAACAAACCAGCCTTGCCGCCGGCGTGAACGATGAAAAGACCATCGGATCGTAGCTTTGGCAGCACCTTAGCGGACTCCACGAACTGCGCCGGCAAGCCCTCGGCACAGTCCCCGGCGCCGCGCTGGAGCTCGCCTGCCGGACGCTTGCCGTACTCGACGATCGCCTCGCGCACCTGCTTCTTGGTCCAACCCGCGTCCGCGAACACGCGCGCGTGCTCGGGCGAAACGATCAAGAAGACGTCGAAGAAGAGCGCGAGCTTGGGGTGCATCACACCCTGGATCGCGCCCGCCATCGAGCGGGCCAGCGAATGCGGCTCGCGCGACAACTGGTCGACCACGACGTGCGGTCCGTCGGCGCCGAACAAGGTCACCGCCGATACGCCCTGCGCGATGCCACGCTCGACCGAGAGCGGCTCCCAGGGGGAGTCCTCTTCGTTCTCGGCGAAGCAGAACGTGTACTTGCCGGGTTGGCCGAGCGTGGCGCGATCGACGCCGCCCGGACGTCCGCCCCCGACGTTGCGCACCACCAGTTGCAGCGCGCGCCCGATCGCCGCATTGGCGCGGTTGCCCTGCCCCATCGCGTTGATGCCGGAGTTCATCCCGATGCGCCGGCGAATTGGGCCGTTGACGACGATCATCGGACCGACCGACATCGTGGTCGCGAGCAGCCCATGGATGTTGAAGCTCTCGGTGCAGGCCGCCGCCACCGCGGCGAGGACCACCGGCAGGTATTCGGGCAAGCAACCCGCCATCACAGCATTGATCGCCACCTTCTCGACCGTGCACTCGACCAGGTCGGGCGGCACGATCGCGACCACTTCGTCCTTGTCGCGGCGCGTGCCGCCGAGCATGCGCAGCACCCGCTCCGGTGTCGGCGGCACCACCGGCAGCCCGTCGGTCCACCCGCGCGAGTAGCACGCCTCGACCGCGTCCTCGGCAGCACCGAGCTCGATGCGCCGCGAACGCAGAGCGCCCGGTTGGAAGCGCAGCCGCAGCCGCTCCTCCATCCCCGGCTCGGTCGTTCGCGATCCACATCCCGGCCGAGCTTCTGGCAGGTCTGCGCCCAGATCGCCGATGCCGCTCGCGTCGCGCCATTCGGTGCGGTTCCAACCGACGCTGCGCGAGCGCACCACGCCGTGCTCGAAGCGATAGAGCGTCGGCACCGCTTCGACTCCGAGGCGCCACGAGATCGCGAGCTCGCGATCGTCGACCGGCCCGACGCCTTCGGGGAACTCCGGTCGATCCTGCGTCACGACGGTGAGAGGCACGCCGGCCTCACGCATGCGCCGCAGCGCCGGGACGACCAGGCGGCAGGTCGGGCAGTCCTCCTTGACCACGGCCACCAGGCCGTCAGGTGGAAGCTCGGGGCGAGGCGACGCTTCGATCGATGTCATCGCTATGGCGTGAATGTATCAGCACCGTTTCGCGTCCGGCCCACTGCGGCACCGGCGCTCGGGGGCTCGTAGCCACGGCCCTTCCACGCCGACCCACGGCCGCGCAGGTGCTCCCAGGCCGAGCCGACCGTCATCGCGCCATAGAGCAAGGCGGCGAGCGGGAACGTGAGCGACCACGCGATGGGATGCCGGATGCGGTGATGGCGGACCCACGGAAGGATCGCCAGGGTCTCGAGCAGCCGCGCGGTCGCCCCACAGGCAAGCGCCACCCAGACCGCTGGCGTGCGAACGCCGAGGAGCAGCACCGCCACCGAAGTCGGCACCACGATCGAAGGACCGGCGAAGAAGAACGCGAGCCCCAGCATCACCAGCGGCACCGACCCGTAGCGATACCCGAGCTGCACGAACGCGCTGCGCGCCACCATGCGCCAGAGGTCACGGAACGAGTAGCGGCGCACCGACTCGATCTCGGGGTCGAGGCCGAGCCAGAGCCGGCGTCGCCGAGACTTGAGCAGCCGCGCCAACGCCACGTCGTCGATGAGCGCCCCGTGGATGGCGTCGAACCCGCCGGCGTCGACCAGCGCCTTCGCCCGCACCAGCACGCAGCCACCCGCCGCTGCCGCTGACGGCTCTGAGCGCAGGCTCACCGCGCGAAACGGATAGAGCAGATGAAAGAAGTAGACGAAAGGCGGGATGAGCAGCTTCTCCCACGCGCTTTCGGTCGAAAGCCGCGCCATCACCGACACCAGGTCGTACCCGCCGCGCTGCGCCTTGGCGATCAGCGACGCGATCGAGGTCGGTGGATGGCGGATGTCGGCGTCGGTGAGCAGGATCCAGGTCGGAGGCGAACCTCCACTGTCGGAGAACACCGTGTCGATGCCGCGCTGCAGCGCGTACATCTTGCCCGCCCAGCCCGCGGGCTTGTCGCCGGCGGCGATGACGCGAAACGGAGCCGACCGAGCGCCGAGGTTCCGCGCTGCAGCCGCCGCGACGTCGGCGGTCCCGTCGGTCGACCCGTCGTCGACCAGGAGCACTTCGAAGTCCGGGTACTCCTGCGCCAGGAGCGACGGCAGGGTGAGCGGCAGCATGGCCGCCTCGTCGCGCGCCGGCACCAGCACCGCGACGCGGGGCGCCGCCGCGGGAGTCGTTCGCGTCTCGGCGACCTTCCTCAGGAAGTGATCGCGAGGGAACCTTCGCAGCCGCGAGAGCGCGAGCGTCAGCCAGAACGCGGCGATCAGCGCCGCCGCCGCGGCCAGGATCGTCATCGGTGCGCGCGCGCCATCACGGTTGCCGCGAATGGTAGCGATCTGCTACAAAACCCCGCGACTGTATGGCACGCCTGATCATGATTCGCCATGGCGAGAGTGTCGCCAACCTCGAGCGGCGCTTCACCCTCTCGACCGACGAGCCGCTCACTGCGGCCGGCGTCGAGCAGGCGCGCGCCCGCGGTCTCGCGCTCCGCGGTCGCTGCGCGCCCACCGCCCTCTACTCGAGCCCATTCCTGCGCGCGCTCCAGACGGCGCAGGCGATCGGCGAGGTGCTCGAGCTCGCCCCGATCGTCGTCGAAGACCTGCGCGAGCAAGACTTCGGCATCTACCGCGGCCGTCCCTACACCGATTTCTACGGCCACTGGATGGCGGCGGGTGGCGCCGATCGCTGGGACCTGCGCCCGGAAGACGGCGAGATGCTGCGCGACGTCGCCCGGCGCGCCGGGGCAGCACTCGACGAGATCGCACGACGGCACCTCGGGGGCGAGGTCGTGGTAGTGAGTCACGGGGGCGTGATGTCGGCGCTGCGCGGCTGGGTGCTCGACGACTACAGCCAGCCGCCGGTCGCGACGGTGAACGCCGGCGGCTACCTGCTCCGCTTCACCGGCGAGCGCTACGAAGGGCCCTTCGATCTCGACGCGACGCCCGGCGCATCCGAACAGACGCTCGGTCACCCGGCGTAGCGGGCGATCAACTCAATCCCGCTTGTGGAAAACGTTGCGATCGACGATGGCCGAGATGCCGTCGTTCGCGTCGTCGACGAACTCGATGACGCTCTCGTCGCCATCGCGCAGCAAGCGGAAGCGTCCCGTCGCGTAAGCGCGATCCTCGGGGACCAGCGGAGTGTCGGGACCGCCGCCGGCCCCGAGCCAGAGCAGGCCGTCGCGGTGTGTAACGGACATCGTCGAGAGCCCGCCGTAGATCGCGTACTCGCCCACCAGCCGATCCATGCGCCGCGCGATCGCGACGCCGGGCAGCACCGATTCAGGGTCGTGACCCATGAGCAGCGCCAGCACCTCGTGGGTCAGGGTCTCGTAGTCGAACCCCGCACCGTTACCCATCATGACGACACCGATCCCCAGCGTGGGAATGAACGCCATGTACGCGGTCGAGACCGAGATCGATCCACCGTGGCTCAAGAGACGCTGGCCCAGAAGATCGCTCACTCCCAGTCCGTAGCCGTACCCGTAGGGACCGAACAGGTCCTCGCCGATGCGGATCTGCTCGGTCTGCATCCGAGCGACGCTCTCCTCCTTCGCCAGCCGCCCGCCGCCGTAGCCGCCCCGCGCGATCAGAGCGTTGACGTAGCTAGTCATCTCGCGGGCCGAGCTGAAGAGGCCGCCGGCCGCAGACAGGAACGCGAAGTCCGGGTTGTCGTCGGGGTTCGGGTACGGCAGCGGCGTCGCCTCGACGCCGTTCTCACCGATGCGGTGCGGCGTGAGGTGATCGGGATCCTCGAGCACCCGCGCCGGAACGAAGGTGGTGCGGACCATGCCGAGCGGCCGGAGGATCCGCTCCGAAATGTAGCGGTGAAACGGCTGGCCCGAGACCGCCTGCACGATGTGGCCGAGCATCCGCCACGACTCGTTGCTGTAGAAGTAGCGCTCGCCGGGCGCGAATCGAACCTCGTCCTTCGCACCGTTGACGAATCGGTAGAAGTCGGCGGTACTCGCCATCGGGACGCCGGTGTCGCGCCCGAGCCCCCGCGAGATCAGCACGTTCGAGGTGTCGAGATTGGGGAATCCCGCGGTGTGGGTCAACAGATGGTGGATCGTGATCGGACGCCCGGGCAGCCCGAGCTCGAGCGGTACGTATTTCGAGACCGGGTCGTCGAGACGCAGTCGACCCTCGTCCGCCAACTGCAGGATCGCGATCGCGACGAAGCTCTTGGTCACGCTGCCGATGCCGAACAGGGTGTCGGCCGTGGCTGGCAGGCCGCGCGCGGGGTCCCTCGCGCCGAAGCCTCCGGCGTAGACCGTCGCTCCGTCCCGCACCACCGCGATGCTGAAGCCGGGGAGCTTCGCCTCGCGCATGCGGTCGGGGACCCGCGCGTCGAGCCAGTCGCCCACGCGCTGGCGATCGATCGAGTCGTCGCTCGCGGCGGCCGCCGACGCCGCTGGCGCGAGCGCAACCGCAACGCCGAGACCGACCAGCGCCGCAAAGAGACGAGCCAACCGGCGCCACTCTGCCGATGCGAGCCGATGTCTCATGGTCACCTCCGGTCGAGCCGTCAGCCCCCGGCGCACCTGGTCATCGCCAGCGGCTGAGTGCATCACTACACCATCGGCGGGTCCCTGTACACTGCGCGCCATCGATTCTCGCATCGACGCGAAAGGCGGGCTCCATGACTCGCGAGCTTCCTGTTCATCCGTATTGGTGCGTGGTGGCCGCGCTGGCCCTCCCGGTCGCCTTGCGCTTCCTGTTCGGCTTCACCGGCTCGACGCTCACCACCGGCGCCGTCGGTAGCGGCTGCGCGCGCTGCGACCCGGCCACGATCGAGCCCTATCTCAGCGGCCTCACGATGTGAGGCCGGTCACGGAGCAGCTGAGCGTCAAGCGCCCGCGAGGCCGATCGTCGCCACTCCCACGACGGTGAGCAGCGCTCCCACGATCCGCGCGCGGCTCGGCCGCTCGCGCAGCCAGAACAGCGCCAGGGCGACCGCGAACACCACGCTCAGTTGGCGCGTCGCGACCACATAGCTCACGGGCGCGGTGCGCAGCGCCTGCAGGA
>DATAFT010000250.1:0-1831 GCA_036257295.1 Thermoanaerobaculia bacterium | reverse complement strand
CTTCAGCACCACGCCGGAGCGTTCGGAGCGCGTGCTCTCGATTCTGCTCGAGCACGGCATCAACCACATCGACACCGCCGCGGGCTACGGCGATTCGGAGCTCCACTTGGCGCCGTGGATGAAGCGTCACCGCCGCGACTTCTTCCTCGCGACCAAGACCGGCGAGCGCACCTACGACGGCGCCAAGCGATCGATCGAGCGCTCGCTCGAGCGGCTCGAGGTCGAGAGCGTCGACCTGCTCCAACTGCACAACCTGGTCGACGAGGGTGAATGGCGGACGGCGCTCGGTCCGCGCGGCGCGCTCGAGGCGGCGCTCGAGGCGCGCGATCAGGGCCTGGTGCGGTTCCTCGGCGTGACCGGCCACGGCTGGGACGTGGCGCGCCGGCACCGCGAGAGTCTCGAGCGCCATCCATTCGACTCGGTGCTGCTGCCCTACAACTTCCCGATGATGAGCCACCCGGAGTACGAGCGCGACTTCGAGTCGCTGCTTACGATCTGCGCCGAGCGCGGTGTGGCCGTCCAGACCATCAAGTCGGTGGCGCGGCGGCGGTGGAAAGAGCGACCGGAGAAGCGCTTCAGCTGGTACGAGCCGCTGCGCGACGAGCTGTCGGTGCGCGCCGCCGTCCACTACGTGCTGCAGCGGCCCGGGATCTTCCTCAACACCTCGAGCGACACCACGCTGCTGCCGGCCGTGCTCGACGCGGCGGGAGACAGCGTCGTGCCACGGACCAACGCCGACATGGCGGCGATCGCGAGCGTCACGGCGATGGAGCCGCTGTTCGCGCCCGGGCAGAACGCGATCTGAGTGCACCGTCCTCGGCGCCGAGGGCATAGCTAGCAGAGCGAGTGGTAAACACCACTCGCGGAGCTAGCGGCTTTTGCCGCCCGCCGCTCCGAGCTGATCGACCAGCTTCTTGGGTGCGACCACTCGGTAGGCATCGACCACCAGATCGGCGATCTGGTCCCAATCGACGTCCATCACGTCGAGGTAGACCCCGAGCCATCCTCGATGGCCAATATACGGCGGCCGGAAGAACCGCTCCGGCTGCGTCGAGACCAGCACTTCCTGGGCGCCGTCGGCGCCGGCGCACCAGAAGGCGACGCGATCGTCGTGATGGTGATCGGACATCATCATGAACGACTTCTTGCCGCGCACGAACCAGGTGGGCTCGCCGTGGCTGAGCCGCTCCGTCGTTTCCGGTAGGGCGAGGCAGATCTCGCGCAGGCGCGCGATCGCCTGGGCCGCCACCGGCGATGGACGATCGATGGTCACGACAACCCGGCGATGAGGCCCTCGATCCTCTTCTTCTGAGGGTCCGGCGCCATCGACAGCGCGTGCTGGTAGTGCTCGCGGGCCTTGGCCTTGTCGCCCTTGGCGGCGTAGCCCTCGGCCAGGCTGTCGTGCGCGTTCCACGACTTCGGGTTTGCGGCGACGTTCTTGGTGAAGATCTGGATGGCGCGATCGGTGTCCTTCAACTGATTGAGGAAACCATAGCCGAGGTTGTTGATCTGGGTCTCGTTGCCGGTCTCGAGCAGCTTGGCGATGATCGGGTCGGCCTCGCTCTTCTTGCCCATCTTGGTGAGGATGAGCGCCTTGGTCTGCAGGGTGTTGAAGTTCTCCTGGCCGACGAACGGCCGCGAGATCGCGGCGTCCGCCCATTGCAGCGCCTCGTCGAGGTTGCGATCGTTCTGCAGCAGGAAGTTCGCCGCCTGGTTCCAACCCTGCCAACCGAATCCCTTGCTCGACCGCAGCTCGTTGCGCAGGTTGGCGACGTAGAGATCGATGGTGTCGGGCACCGTGATCTTGATCGGCACCCGCAGGTTCTCCCAC
>DATAFT010000227.1:0-9625 GCA_036257295.1 Thermoanaerobaculia bacterium | reverse complement strand
GTCCACGGCGCGCTCGGTGTCACCGCCGACACGCCGCTCGAGAAGATGTACCGCGAGGCACGCTACGCCCGCATCTACGACGGGCCGGACGAGGTCCATCGCATGACGGTGGCGCGGCGGATCCTGCGCGATCCCGTCGGCAGCGTGCCGTGGGCGTGAAAGGAGGTCCGACCGCAACGAGGTAGCTGTTCTCTCTCGCCGACGCGCCTGCTGCTGAGCCGGCAACACGCTGATCACCGGCGCGGTCGGCGGCGGCTGCACGCGGTGCGACGCTCCCTCGATCACGGCGTACCTACAAAGCCTGGTCTGACTCCACGAGCCGGCGGCGGCGAACCGGTTCAGCCCGGCTATAGTCTCCTCACCTTCTTCTGCGCCTCCTACGGAGGTGATGTATGGGCAGGACGGTTCCGTCGGTCATCGTCCCGGTCTCGATCCTCCTCGCCATCGTCGCCGCCTTCGACGCCGGCGCGCAAGCGCCGATCCGCATCGGCGTCGAATTCCAGGTCAACACCTACACCTCCGACGACCAGTACGTTCCCGCGATCGATGTCGACGGCGACGGCGACTTCGTCATTGCCTGGCACAGTCTGCAGGACGGCTCGACCTACGGGGTTTTCGCGCGACGCTTCAGCTCCGCGGGTGCGCCGATGGGCACCGTCTTCCAGGTCAACACCTACACGACGAGCATCCAGAGCTTCGCGAAGATCGCGTCGGACTCGGACGGTGACTTCGTCCTGGTTTGGGAGAGCTTCGGACAGGACGGAAGCCTGTCGGGAGTCTTCGCGCGCCGATTCAGCTCCGCCGGCGCTCCGTTGCCGCCGAGATCCCGGTCAATTCCACCACCGCCAACAACCAGGCCAGGCCGGACGTCGCCGCCGATCCCGATGGCGACTTCGTCGTGGTCTGGGAGAGCAACGTGCAGGACGGCGCGACTTACGGCGTGTTCGCGCGTCGCTTCAGCTCCACCGGCGCGCCGCTGGGCGCCGAGTTTCGAGCCAACAGCTTCACTGCCAACAGCCAGCGCGCGGCGGCGATCGACGCCGACGCCGATGGCGACTTCGTCGTGGTATGGGTCAGTCAAGGCCAGGACGGAGCGGGCTACGGTGTCTTCGGGCAGAGGTTCAGCTCGGCTGGAGCTCCGCTCGGGCCCGAGTTCCAGATCAACTCCACCTTCACCAACGATCAGACGACCCCCAGCGTAGCCGTCGACGCCGACGGAGACTTCGTCGTCTGCTGGCAGCACGAGGTGGGCGCCTTCAGCTACGACGCGCTGGCCCGGCGCTTCAACTCGACTGGCGCTCCGCAGGGCTTCGAGTTCCAGGTGAGCGCCGACCCGGGCTCGGGTGACCAGCAGGCTCCGCGGATCGCGGCGGACGCAGATGGCGACTTCGTCGTGGCCTGGTTCGGAGCCGGCGCGGGCTCCGCGGACGCCGACGGCATCTTCATGCGGCGCTTCAAGGCCTCCGGCGTGCCGCAGAATTTCGACACCATGGTCAACACCGACACCTTCGGCCCTCGTGTATCGCCGGAACTTGCTGGCGAGCCGGAGGGCGACTTCGTGGTGACCTGGAACGCGATCGACGGATCGACCTTCGGCGTTTTCGCTCAACGCTTCGAAGTCGCTCCGCTGGTCGACGTCGATGGCGACGGCCTTTTTCTGCCCCTCACCGACGGCCTCCTGCTATTGCGATTCGCGTTTGGGTTCACCGGCAACACTCTCATCACCGGAGCTGTGGGGCCTGGCTGCACGCGCTGTGATCCGGCGTCGATCACGGCCTATCTGCAGAGCCTGGTCTGATCGGCACGACGAGCACGAGCTCTGGGCCGTAGACCAGCGCCGCTACCGCATCCTCCGGCAGACCGAGTCCGCGAGCCGCGGCGCGGCGCTCGAGGTCGGAGTGGGTTCGGTCGCGGATCCCGACCACCGCGCGCAAATCCCCGTCCGGCCCGCTCGCGATCCAGACTCGCGCCAGCTCTCCAGCCACGACTCGGCCGCCCACCGATGCCGCGAAGCGCCGGCGGCGATCGACCCGCGTGAGGGTTCGGTCTCCCGCCAGCAGCCACTCACGCGCCGCCGCGACCGGTGAGCCCGGCGGCGACTTCTCGCCCCGGCCAGCCATGCTCGCCTCGATCGCACCCCAGTCGTGCTTCGATTCGATGCCGTCGGCGGACGATGGGCCGAGGATGGCTGCTGCTCGCACCGGGCCCGGCGGCGCGAGGTCGTCGAGCGACACCGCCGGCCGCAGCGCTCGCCGTCCGGAGTCGGAAGCTCGACCCGACAGCGCCAGCTCTCCCTGTCGTCCCCCTTTCTGCGCGAGTCGCCTGCTCGCGATCGACGCTGCGACGCGCTCGCGGTCCCCGACGCGATAGAGCGGCGCGCCATCCTCCTCGGAAACGGCGCTCGCCGGCAGATCGGTCTTGCCAGTCAGTGTGGCGCGCAAGATTGCCGCGAAGCTCGGGGGCTCTCGACCCTCTCGCCCCGGCGCGGCGGCGCTCGCCGGCTCGACCCACAGGTGGAGCGCCTGCCTGGCGCGCGTGAGCGCCACATAGAGGACGCTCAGATCGTCGCGCAGGCGGCGAGCCAGCTCTTGCTGATGACCGACCTCGAGCTCCGGCGCCAGCCGCCGCACACCAGCCGCCACCGAGCGGTGGACCGCATCCACCGGCGCCAGCGGCGAGCGTCGCAGCAGGTAGACCGGCGCATGCGGGGGCCGCAGCAGCTCACGCTCCAGAGCGGGCAGCACCACGACGTCGAACTC
The DNA here is from genome assembly GCA_036257295.1 of Thermoanaerobaculia bacterium. Lineage (GTDB taxonomy): Bacteria > Acidobacteriota > Thermoanaerobaculia > Multivoradales > Multivoraceae > DATAFT01. Next base: position 6,866 of record DATAFT010000227.1, on the reverse strand, counting down.
GAGGCCCTTGGCGCGATGGATCGTCATCACGCGCACACCCGCCTGGCGCGGGCTCTCGACCACCGCTCGCGAGAGATAGGCCGCGAGCTCTCCCGGCCTGCCGCCTCCCTCGCGCTCGAAACGCTCGGCGAGATCGACCGCCTGCGCCAGGCGCGTCCGTCCGCGCGCACCGACTCGACCTCGCAGAGCGCGCTTCCACTCGGCGAGCACCACCGCGGCGCCCCGCTCCACCAGCTCCATGCGCAGGCGCCGAGACACCACCTCGGCTTCGACTCGCTCGCGAGACCTCAGGCCGATCACGGCACCCAGCGGCGAGCAGGCGACATGGAAGGCCGCGATGGTGTCGCCGGGATGATCGGCCAGGATCAGCGCCGCGATCACCGCCGCCACCGCGGGATCGTCGGCGACCGCGCCGCCGCCTTCGCCGCTCGCCTCGACGCCGTGGCGGCGCAGGGCGTCGAGAATGGCCGCTGCCTGGTCGTTGGTCTGCACCAACACGGCGATCGAAGCGTCGCGCATGGCGACCGCGATCTCGCGCGCCCGCGCCGCCGTCCAGTCGAGGTGCTCCTGATCGCGTGGCGCCTCCACCAGCTCGACATACCCTGGCATCTCGGTGCGCGATCGATGCGCGCCGAAGCCAGCGCTCCACCGCTCCACCGTCTCGGCATGCTCCTCGAGCGAAGGCACCGCTCGCAGCCCGCCGAACACCAGGTTGACCGCGTCCAACACGACCTGCGACGAGCGGAAGCTCTCGTCCAGTCGCTCGCCGCTGGTGGGGTCGAGCGACAGGTCCTCTTCGATCTGATCGAAGAGATCGGCGCAGCCGCCACGCCAACCGTAGATCGCCTGCTTGGGATCGCCCACACAGAAGAAGGTGCGCGAGCCGTCGCCCCAGGCGCGGATCTCCTCCGCGATCGGTCGCAGTACGGACCACTGGGCGAGGCTGGTGTCCTGGAACTCGTCGAGCAGCAGATGGCCCACCCGTTCGTCGATGCGGTAGTAGAGCTCTTCGAGCGCTCCGCCTTCGGCGTCGAGCCATCGCTCGATACCGGCGGCGAGGTCGCTGAAGAGCAGGACGCCACGGCGGCGCCGCAGCCGCCAGTACTGCCGATGGAAGGCCTCGAGCAGACGATGGGTCGCTCTCGTGCGCGCGACTTCGGTCTCGAGCACGAATCGCCGCGCGTGCTCCATCAGAACGGAGAGCGAGGTGCGCCAGCCTGGAGGAATCGTCGCCGAGCCGAAGCGAGCGGCAGTCGGATCCGCCGCCAGCTTGCCCACCAGGCCGCGATCGAGCAACCGGTCCCACTCGCCACGCCGGGCGAGCTCGAGATCGGCGGCAAGCGCCTTGCGCAGCGCTCCTGGGGCCGAGGCGCGCAGCGCTGCCTCCAGGCCCTCGAGAGCGCTCGCGAGCGTCACCGCATCCGGTCCCGATGCGATCGCCAGTCGTCCCCACAGCTCCTCCTGCGGCGCCTCGAGATAGATCTCGTAGAGCTCGAGCAGCAGTTGATCGAGCGCCCTCGCCACCGATCGGCGAGCGCCGGTGCCGTGGAGCCGCTCGAAGAGGTCGACCAGCTCGCGCCAGTCGCTGTCGGCGAGCGCGAGGAGCGTCGACTCCAGCGCCTCCTCGCGCAGCGACGAGAGCAAGGGATCGTCGAGCGCCGCGACCGCGGGCACGCCGGAAAGGCCGAGATCGAGTCGCAGCGCGGCGGTGAGCCGGAAGAAGAAGCTGTCGAGAGTCGCGACCACGACGCGGTCGAGCGTGGAGCACACCGCGCGCAGCGCGCGTTCGGCTTGCCGGCGCTGGAGGCCTGGCCGACCGAGTTGGTCGCCCAGCAGCCTCGCTTCGTCGCCGTCCGCGGCCGCGGCGCCGAGACGAGTGAGAACACGCCCGAGGATCTCTCCCGCCGCTTCGCGCGTGAAGGTCGCCGCCACGATCGAGTCCGGCTTGCCGCCGGAGAACAGGATCTCGAGATAGCGCAGCGCGAGACGATGGGTCTTGCCCGAGCCCGCGGAAGCGCGAACGACGCGATGCGGCTGTGCCACCATCGCGCCTTGATCGCCGGCCGCCGCTGGCGGCGCGGCCGCGGTGCCCTGCGTTTCGTTCAACACGATCCACGGCTCAGGTAGCGGGCGCGGTCCGGGAACGAGTCGCCGACCAGACCCTCGAACCCATCGGCGTACGGTGGCGCCTCCCCGGGCGGCCAGAATCGCCGCGCGCGGATCGCGCGCACTACGTCCCGCGCCGTCGCCTGTGCATCGGCGAGATCGGCGGCCGTCCACGGAGCGATCGCCATCGGCTCGGCGCTGAGACGGTGCCCCAGGTTGATGAAGCCGAGCTCGAGCCCGGTTCCGGCGGAGACGCCGACTCCACCGTGCTGGCGCAGCATCAGCTCGTACAGGGGAAGCTGCAGATCGATCCACCGGCGCTGGTCGCGCTTGCCGGCCCGATGCGCCTGCTCGGGTGTCGTCGCCTGCTCGGCGCTCTTGTAGTCGAGCAGGCGCGCCCCAGCGGTGGGATGACGATCGACCCGGTCGATGCGCCCGGTGACGATGAACGGCGTCCCGTCGACGTCGAGCGCCGCCTCGACCCTGACTTCGACCAGCTCTCGATCGATCGTCCATCCCGCGCTGCTCTGCGAGGCTTGCCAGGCCGCGAACGAGCGCAAGCGGCGACGCAGCTGTTCGAGCTGCAGTCGGACCGCCACGCGCGGCGTTCGGCCCGAGCGCAACGCCGCTTCTTCCTCGAGCAGCTCGAACAGCGCGCGGGTGATGACGTCGGGATCGTCGCTCGACGCCGCCGGCGACAGCGCGAAGCGCCCGAGCACCGCGTGGAGGAGACGGCCGAAGTCACCGGGCAAGAGCTCACCGGGCAGATCGCGCACCTGGCGCAGCCCCAGGACGTGACGCAGATAGAACCGGTAGGGGCACGACAGATAGTCGCGGAACGCGGTCGCGGGCAACCGATCGGGGACGGGAGCATCGGGCGACGGCAGGATCGGTCCGAATCCGGTCTCGCCGGTCTCCGCGTCGTCCTCCTCACCGTCGCTTCGGCCCTCACTCCAGAAGGTGAGGACCGTCTCGACCAGCTCGCGGGTGGCGCCGGCGAGGAGGATCCGCCGCGGCGCCAGCGGCTCGTTTTGCGCGCCCCGCCGACCTGTCACGAAGGTCGTCTCGCGGCTCTCCATCAGGAGCTCGAGGTAGTAGAGGTCGCGGGCATGGAGCGTCTCGGCATCCTGCAACCCTAGACTGCGCCGCAGCGGCGGAGACAGCAGCCCGCCGCTGAGGACGGCGGAGGCGCTCGTTTCGTCGAGACCGGCGACCACCAACCGAGCCGCGTCGTCGAGAGGCAACTCGAGCCAACCGATCATCTCGATCGACGGGCCGCCGCTGTCGACGCCGAGCGACTCTCCGGCCACCTCGCCGGCAAGGAGCTCGATCGCGTCGCGCAGACGAACCAGTGGTCCACCACCCGAGGCGACACAGGCCTGCGCCTGGGATTGGAGCTCGTCGGCCAGTCGCTGGAGCGCGCGCGCCAGAGCGCGATCGGCCGCGTCGTCGCCCAGTGAGCGATCGCCGTAGACCCGGAGCAGGAAGTTCTGGATCCGCGCCGTCCACTCCGCGAGTGGACGCAGCTCGGGACCTTCGCCGAACGGCGTCAGGATCGCGGCGTCGGCGGCGGCAACCAGGGCCGCGCCAGCGGCGTCACCCGGCAGCGTGCCGGTGGTCGGCTCCAGCGCGGTCTCGCTGGTGTAGAGATCGAGCGCGGTAAGCCAGTCACCAGCCTCGAGCGCGAGCCGCAGGTCGCGCGTCGCCGGCTGCGTTGCGGCGACTGCCGCATCGAGCAACGGAGCCAAGTGGCGCTCGAGATCGGGATGGCGAACGAGTCGAGCGAGCTCGCGGGTGGCGCGCTTCTCGACATAGCTGCCGGCCGCCAGCAACAACCGCCAGGGAGCACTGGAAACGAGCGGGCGCCCCACCGCGTCGTGGACCGGCAGGCCACGATCGGCGAGCGCTTCGACCACCACTCCAGACAGCGAAGGGTCGGCGAGGCCCACCGTCACGCCGGGCCACTCCTCCGCCGCCGTCCCGTCCACCTCGACGCGCTCCAACGCTGCTTCTACCTGGGATGCGACCACGCGCGCCTGATCGCGAGGCCGGTCCACCAGCAGCAAGGACTCCTTCGCCACCGTGACCTGTGACCGGCGCCACGCTTCGACGTCGACGCTGCCCCAGGCGTCGAAGCGTGCGGCTTCGCTCTCGGGAGCCCCCACCAACGCCGTGACGTGCGAGGCGAAGCTCTCGAGGAAGCGGCGCTCGAGACCGCGCAGCGCCGCGAGACAGCATAGGACCACCGCTGGTCCGCCGCCGCGGGTGACGCCTCCTTCGAGCGCCACCAGCCGCGCCGCGGTAGGGTCGGTGCCACCGCCGCGTTCGATCCGCGCGAGCTGGTCCACTTCGAGCGCGGCCAGCGACTGCCACCGTTCCGCCTCGCCGCCGGCGCCGATCGCCGCCGGGGCCCGCTCAGGAACGTCGCGGATGCGCAGCCCTTCCTCTCCGAGCTCGTCCTGGCATTGCACCAGGTCGCGAGCGAATGCGATCCGCTCGGCGATGTCGTCGGTCCCAGCCAGCACCTCGCACCACGCCAGCACGCGCTCACGACGCGAGGCGATCGCTCGCGGAGTGCGATAGAAGAGCTCGGGCAGCTCACCCGGGGTCACGATGCGCGGCGGGACGAAGGCCTCGGCCATCGATCGCCGCTCGACGATCGCGACCAGATGCGAGAGCAGCAGCCGTCCGGATCGCCGTCCAGGAACGACCACCACGAGATCGGCCAGCGGATGCGACTCATTGGCGAGGAGCCAAGCCGCCGCCCGCGGCAGGATCGCGCCGTCCCAACCCAGGAAGACCCGCTCGGCGCCGGTCATGTCGATGGCCGAGTAGTCCGCGCCATCGTCGCCGTGAAATTTGGCACGTCGCGATGGTATCGGGAACCAACATCATCCGGGGCGGCTCGCGCCGCGTAGTACAAGATGAGAAGGTGTAGATATGAAGATCCTGCTCACCGGCGCTACCGGTTTCATCGGCCGCCGCCTCAGCGGCCTCGCCGAGTCACGCGGCCACCAGATCCTTCCCGTGAGCCGCAAGCCCCGCCCGGGTGGCTTCGATTGGTCGCGCGGGAGCCTCGAGGCCGGGGTCGAAGCCGCCGACGCGATCGTCCATCTCGCGGGTGAGAACCTGTTCGGAAAGCGTTGGACCGAGGCGCAGAAGAAGGTGCTGGTCGAGAGCCGCGTCGAGACCACGGGCCGCCTGGCGCAGCTCGCGGCCAAGCGTCGGCCGGTCGCGTTCCTGAGCGCGTCCGCGATCGGGTACTACGGACCCTCCGAGCGCCAGGGCCTCGACGAGAGCGCGCCGCCCGGCCACGACTTCCTCGCCGACCTGACCAGGCGCTGGGAGGAGGCGACCGCGCCCGCGAGCGCCGCCGGCGTGCGCACGGTGCTGCTGCGCAGCGGCATCGTCCTCGGCCGCGAGGAGGGCGCTCTCAAGCAGATGCTTCCGCCCTTCAAGCTCGGCATCGGTGGACCGATCGGCTCCGGACGGCAATGGTTCTCCTGGATCCACGTCATCGACGAGGTCGAGCTCATCCTCTTCCTGCTCGAATCGCAGACGGCGAGCGGACCGTTCAACCTGACCGCGCCGAATCCGGTGACGATGCGTGAGATGGCGCGCACGCTGGGGAAAACCCTGCATCGCCCTGCGGTGCTGCCGGTGCCCGGGTTCGCGCTCAAGGCGGTACTGGGGGACGTGGCCGACGTCCTTCTTGCCGGTCAGCACGTGATACCGCGCCACGCGATGGAGGCCGGCTACTCGTTTCGTTTCCCGGGACTCGAGGAAGCGTTGCGGGATCTGCTCGATCGAAAGTCGTGAGCTACAGAAGCTAAAGCGCGGCGCCGTCGAGCCGGCAGTGCTGATAGAGCGCGCCGTCGACGAACCCCAGCTTGCGGTAGTACTCGCGGGTGCCCACGGCCGAGATGACCGCGAGCGACCGGTAACCTTCGGCGGCGGCGCGCTCGCGCGCTGCCGCCATCAATTGCCGTCCGAGGCCGTGGTGTTGCGCCGCACCGTCGGATCGCGCCCCGAGGCCGACCAGCTCGCCATAGACATGGAGCTCCCGAACCATGGCGGTGGCCGCGAGCTCCGCGATCGGCGGCGGCTCGATCGGCAGCGACAGGCGCAGGAATCCGGCGAGCCGGTCGTCTTCGGTCACGAGCTGCAGGAAGATCTCGCGGCTGCCGGCCGCTTCGTACTCGACGGCGGCCAACCGTAGATCCTCGGGTCGCGTCGCGTTGCCGCGAATCTCGCGCGAGCGGATGTCGGCACAGCGCAGCCCGCGCGCCGCGAGCCCCGCCTCCGCGATCTCGCGCAGGTTGGTGGTCTTGTTGCCCTCGACGATATCGGTCGACGGGATGTCGCGGATGACGCGGCTCAGCCGGCAGTAGGGCGGCGTGCGCAGCAGGCACTCCTCGAGCAGCCGCGCCAGCTCGGTCGTCTCGTAGGGTCGCCAGCTCCCGTCGAGAAACCGCTCCATGAGCTCCGCGGTGTCGACCAGGCTGGTCGGGTAGAGCTTGAGCTCGTCGGGGCGGTAGGCGGGGTCGCCGAAGATCCGTTCGTAGTCGCGCAGGTCGCGCTCGCGATCCGACCCGTACAGGTTCGGCATCCAGTGCGCCTGGACCTTGAAGCCGGCGCCGCGCAGGAGGCGCATCGCGCGCCGCGTGGCGGCGGTGTCGTGGCCGCGCCGGTTGAGTCGGAGCACCTCGTCGTCGAGACTCTGGTAGCCGATCTGGATCTTGGTGGCGCCCAGTCGACGC
>DATAFT010000204.1:0-13249 GCA_036257295.1 Thermoanaerobaculia bacterium | reverse complement strand
GCCGTCGCGATCGCGTTCGCGCGCGAGGGCGCGGACGTCGCGTTCACCTATCTCGGGAAGCTCGAGGAGGAGGATGCCAGCGACACCGCCGCGTGGGTGGAGAAGGCAGGTCGCCGCGCCGTGCGCATCAGCGCGGACCTGCGCACCGCGGCCGCATGTCGCCGCGCCGTCGAGCGCGCGGTCGACGAGCTCGGCCATCTCGACGTCCTGGTCAACAACGCCGCCTTCCAGTGCGAGCAGAAGCGCTTCGAGGACCTCGATGCCGAACAGGTGCGCCGCACCTTCGAGACCAACGTCTTCGCCTATCTGTTCATGGCCCAGGCGGCGGTCGAGCACTTCGAGGATGGCGGCGTGATCCTCAACACCGGCTCGGTGACCGCGCTCGACGGAAGCCCGACACTGCTCGACTATTCGGCGTCGAAGGGAGCCGTCCACGTGCTCACCAAGTCGCTGGCGAAGGCGCTCTCGGAACGCGGCGTGCGCGTCAACTGCATAGCGCCCGGCCCGGTGTGGACGCCGCTCATCCCGGCAACGCTCGACGACGAGCACGTCGAGCGCTTCGGAGCCGACACCGCATGGGGCCGGGCGGCGCAGCCGGTCGAGATCGCCCCCAGCTACGTGTTCCTGGCCTCGAGCGAAGGCAGCTTCTACACCGGCGAGGTTCTGGCTCCGACCGGTAGGTCGACCACGCGGTGAGCGGCCCCGGGGCACGACGCTTGCTCTTACAGTCCGGATGCGGCTCGCGATTCTGGGCTCGATTGCGCTCCTGCTGGTCCCCACGGCGGTATTTCCTGCTTTTGCCGGGGAAGATGTTCCCGCCGCGCCGGGAGATCCGATCTCGCTGCGGGTCGAGATCGAAGGGCTCGATAAGGAGCTCGAGGCGAACGCTCGCCTCCATCTCTCGCTCTTGACGCTGGGTAAGGGCAGTCTGCAGCAGCGCAAAGAGGGTCTGCCCAACGAAGAGATGAAGAAGCGAAAGCAAGAGAGGAAGGCCGAGAAGAAGGCCGCGAAGAGGGCCGAGCAGACGACGGGGCAATCGCAATTCACCACAACGCCCCGGGAGCCGCAGGAAGAGATCGAGGAGATCACCGGGCCTCGAATCATGGCGTTCCATCGGCGCGCCGAGGAGGAGATTCGCGCGGCACTCGAACCTTTCGGCTACTACCGACCGGTGATCGACGCCTCGCTCGACTCCGCGGGCGTCGAGTGGATCGCGCGCTATCGCGTCGATCCGGGGCCGGCGCTGCGCGTCCGCGACAAGCGCGTGGAGGTACTGGGCGAAGGGCGCGAGGACCCCGGCATCGCGGCCGCCGCGCTCGCGTTCCCACTCGACGCCGGCGACACCGTCGTGCACGGGCTCTACGAAGAGGGCAAGGCCGCGCTCGAAGCCGCGGCCGCGACCGAGGGCTACCTCGATGCCGCGTACCAGACCTCCGAGATCCGCGTCGACCTGATCGACTACTACGCCTCCGTCGTGGTCGTCTACGACACCGGGCCGCGCTACTTCTTCGGCGAGACGCGGCTCGAGCAGACCGTGGTCGACCCCGACATCGTGCGCGGCTACATCCCCTGGGAGTCCGGTGAGCCGCTCGATCAGGACAAGCTGCTCGAGCTCCAGGTGGACCTGGGCGGCAGCCCTTACTTCCGTCGGGTCGAGGTCGAGCCGAAGCGAGAGGACGCGGTGGATCGGCAGGTCCCGATCGACGTGCGCATGGTGCCGGCCAAGCCGCGGATCTTCCGCGGCGGCCTCGGCTACGGGACCGACACCGGAGTGCGCGGCCGCGGCGGCTTCGAGTGGCGCCGCGTCAACCGGCGCGGCCACCAGGCCAACGCGGACATCGTGCTCTCCGAGATCGAGCGCAGCTTCGAGAGCCATTACCGGATGCCGGCGCCGTATCCGCGGACCGACGTCATCAGCTTCGCCGCCGGTTACGCGGACGAGGACACCGACACCGCGCGCAGCCAGACCGGGCTCCTGAGCGGCAGCTTCTCGCGCAACCTGGGGACCTGGCGGGAGAGCTTCACGCTCGGCTTCCGTCGCGAGGACTTCGAGGTCGGCGTCGACTCCGGTGTGAGTGATCTCCTCGTTCCCGAGGTTGCGTTCGGCAAGGTCAAGTCGGACGACCGCATCTACCCGACCTGGGGACGCCGGCTCGACTTCGCGGCGCGCGGCGCGGCGGAAGGGTGGCTCACCGACACTTCGTTCGTCCAGCTCACCGGACGCGCCAAGGGGATCTGGAGCTTCGGCCGGACGCGCCTGATCTCGCGCGCCGAGCTGGGTTGGACTGACACCTCCGATTTCCGCTCGCTGCCCGCCTCACTGCGCTTCTTCGCCGGCGGCGACCAGAGCGTGCGCGGCTACGACTACCAGGAGCTGGGTCCGCTCGACGAGGAGAACAACGTGATCGGCGGCGAAGCGCTGGTGGTCGGATCGGTCGAGCTCGATCGCCTGTTCTTCGACTTCGGGCGCTTCGGCCAATGGGGCGCCGCCGTGTTCTACGACGTCGGCGGCGCGGCGCACGACTTCGGCAAGTCGCTCGAAAGCGGGGTCGGAGCCGGCCTGCGCTGGCTGTCGCCGATCGGACTGGTGCGCCTCGACGCGGCCGTGGCCCTCGACCGGCCCGGCTCGCCGATCCGAATCCACCTCAACGTGGGGCCCGACTTCTGATGACCCGCCGCACGCGTCGCGTCGTGATCGGTGTGGTGCTGGGCGCGCTGGCGGCGCTCGGGCTCGCGGTGGGTGCGGCGGCCTGGCTGTTCGCGACCCCCTCCGGCGCGCGCTTCGTGCTCGAGCGCGCCGGCGAGCTGATGCCCGGCCGGCTCGAGCTCGGACGAGTCGACGGACCGATCCGCGGCCCCTTGCGTCTCCAGCGCGTGGTCTACGAGCGCGAGGGCATGCGCCTCGAGATCAACGAGCTGCTGCTGCAATGGCGTCCGCGCGCGCTGCTGCGCCGGCAGCTCGACGTCGAGGAGCTGACCGCGAGCGGAGTACGTCTGCAAACCGAGACCGGGAAGGAAGAGACTCCCTTCGAGCTGCCGCAGATCGATCTGCCGATCAACCTGGCGGTGCGGCAGGCGACCGTACACCGCGCGGCGATCGCGATCGCGGGCGCCGAGCCGATCCGCATCGCCTCGGCCGCGCTCGAGACCGTGTCGCGCGGCGACGCCCTCGTCATCGAGCGCTTCGATCTCGACTCGCCGGACCTCGAGCTCGAGGTCTCGGGCTCGCTCACGCCGCTCGGCGCCTATCCAGTCGATCTCGATCTGGCCTGGGCGCTCGCGCTCCCCGACGGAACGCGCTATCGCGGCGCCGGGACGCTCGATGGAACGCTCGAAGACCTCACCGTGCGGCAGCGGCTGACCGAGCCGTTCGCCGCCGTGGTCGAGGCCAGGTTGCTCGATCCGCTCGACGATCTGCGATTCGACGGCGGCGTGGAGGCCACCGGCGTTCCGCTCACCGCGATCGATCCGGCCTGGCCCGCGATGCTGGTGTCCGCCGACCTCACCGCGTCGGGAGCGCTCGACGATCTCGAGGCGAAGGGCCAGGTGAGGATCGTGAGCGACGACTACGGGACGGTGGACGCCGACGTCGCGATCGAGGGCGGCGGCAAGAGCTGGCATGTCGAGCGGATGCTCTTGGTGTCGAATCGGAGTCGGGCGAAGGTGAGTACTGTGGGCACGGTCGAGCTCGACGATCCGCCCCGCTTCGACCTCGAAGCCGGTTGGACCGATCTGCGCTGGCCGCTCGACCCCGCCGCGGCAGCGATGCTGCTGGCGCCGTCGGGTTCGCTGCGGGCCTCGGGCACCACGGCCAGCTATCGGATCGAAGGAGGCCTTCGCGCGGCGCTTCCGGCGGTGAGCCACGCCGCGAACGGGGCGCCGCTCTCGATCGACGCGCAGCTCGCGATCGCCGGAGATGCGAGCGGCGCGCGCATCGAGCGCTTCGACGGCCGCACCCTGGGCGGACGCGTCACCGGCGATGGCGCGGTGTCGTGGCGTCCCGGCGTCGATTGGCATCTGGCTCTGCGCGGCGACGATCTGCGCCCCGGAGTGGTCGATGCGAGATTCGATGGCGACCTCGACCTCGCGATCTCGACCGAGGGCAGGATGACGGACGCGGGACCGCGCGGCACGATCGTGCTGCGGCGCATCGCCGGTCGTGTCCACGGGCAGCCGGTGCGCGGCGACGGGCGCGTCGAGCTGCTCGGCGAGGAGGTGAGGATCCCCGACCTACACCTGGTCTGGGGCGACGCCGCCCTCGCCGCCGCCGGCGTGGTCGGCGACGCGCTCGATCTTCGCTTCCGGCTCGACGCGCCCGATCTGGCCAAGCTCTTGCCGGACGTCGCCGGCTCGCTCTCGATCGACGGCACGATCGACGGCCCGCGCGCGTCGCCGGGCCTGGAGGCGAAGGTTCAGGCGGTTGCGCTTTCGATCGGCGCTCTGCGCGCGAAGACTCTGCGCGCGAAGTCGATCGCCGGCACGGTGATGGCCGGCGCGGGCGAGCGCGATCCGTTCGACGTTGCGCTGACGGTGTCGGATCTCGCCTACGGCGAGCGCGACTTCCCGGTCGCGCGCTTGACCGCGAAGGGCAGTCGCGCCGCGCACACGCTCGAGGCGACCCTCGACGGTCGCGGTCCGCCGCTCGAGCGCATCGAGTTGCGAGCGCGCGGTGGGCTGATCGAACGGCAGTGGAGAGGGACGATCGAGCACGTTGCCTACGCCCCCGAACGCAATCAGCTCTGGACGCTCCAGTCCCAGGCAACGCTCATCGCCGGGGCGCCGCCAGCGGCCAGCGCGCAGCGAGCGGCCGTCGACCTGGTGCGGCTCGACGACTTCTGCCTCGGCAGCGCTGGCCAGCGAGCCTGCGTCGACGCGTCGTTTCGCCACTCCGAGGACTGGACGATCGACGCCAAGGCCTCCTCGTTGGCGCTCGACCAGGTGGGGAAGCTCTATCGCCATGATCTCGATCTGCACGGCGTGGTCGACGCGACGCTCGAGGCGGTGGGCGGCGCCGGCGGCACGGTGCGGGGGCGAGCGGTCGTGCGCTCCAAGGAAGGAAGCTTCGTCGTGCCCGGTGACAGCGAGATCGCCGGCCGGCGCGGCTATCGCGACGCCGCCATGCGCCTGGTCGCCGGTCCCGAGGGAACGCGCGCGGAGGCGGAGGTCGAGCTGATCGACGTCGGCGGCGTGAACGGCTTCGTCGAATTGCCGCGGTGGAACACGCTCGGTATGCCGCCGCGCGAGCAGACCCTGCGCGGTCGCTTCGTCGCGCACGCCAGCTCGCTCGAGCCGGTGCTGCTCGTCTCCGACACCTTCGCGCGCCCGCGCGGCCGCCTCGACGTCGATCTCGACCTCGCCGGCACCGTGGGTCAGCCGCGCCTCGAAGGCTCGGCCCATCTGGCCGACGCCAGCGCGTTCGTGGTGCCGCTCGGCATCACTGTCCGCGACGTCGAGCTCGAGGCCCGACCCAACGACGCCGGCGAGCTGATGATCGAAGGATCGCTGCGATCGGGTGACGCAGTGCTCGAGGTCCGCGGCCGCGCGCCGCTCGAGCCGCGCGAGACGTTGGCTTCGATCGAGCTCAGCGGCGAGAACGTCCTGGTCATGGACCTGCCCGACCGCCGCGTCGAGGCGTCGACCGACGACCTCACGGTGGCATGGACCGCCGGCGGCATCGAGGCATCCGGAGAGGTCCGCATTCCCGAAGCGCAGATCGGGCTCGGCACCGAGCAGCCGGAGGCGATCACGGCCTCGTCGGACGTGGTCTTCGTGCGCTTGCCTGCGGGCTCCGAGCGCGCGGCGGACCAGCAGCTCGGTCTACGCGCGCGCGTGCGCTTGCTGTTCGGCGACGAGGTGCACGTGAGCGGCAGCGGGCTCGAGGCCGACGTGCAGGGCAGTCTCCTGATCCTCGAGGAGCCCGGAAGCCCGACGCGAGCCACTGGCGAGCTCGACCTGAGCGGTGGCTCCTTCGCCGCGTATGGCGCGCGGCTCGATCTCGAGCGCGGTCGGTTGATCTTCGCGGAGAGCCCGGTGACGGACCCGGCGGTCGACCTGCGGGCTTCGAGGCGCAGCGGCGACGTCGTCGCCGGCGTCGACGCGAGCGGAACCCTCGACAATCCGCGGGTGACGTTGTGGTCGGAGCCCGCGATGCCGCAGGCCGAGCAACTGTCCTACCTGGTGCTCGGACGCCCGCTCACCGACGTCGGCGCGCAGGAGGGCGACGTGCTCACCCGCGCCGCGCAGAGTCTGGGTCTGCGCGGCGGGCGCTACCTCGCGAAGCGTCTCGGCTCGTTGTTCGGTCTCGAGGAAGCCCGCATCGACACCGGCGAAGGAGGCTTCGAGCAGGCGTCGTTGGTGCTCGGCAAGTTCCTGTCGCCGCGCCTTTACGTCGCGTACGGCGTCGGTTTGTTCGAGGAGGGCACCAACTCGGTGCTGGTGCGCTACCTGTTGTCGAAGAAGTTCACGCTCGAGGCCACGACCGGCGAAAGCTCGCGCGCCGACGTGCTGTACGTGGTCGAGAGCGGACCGGGCGAAGCACGACCCAAGCTCGAGCCGGGCCTGCCGGACACCGAGTAGCTCTACGACTTTGCCCTCGAGGCACGCCCTTTGCTCCAGCGTTCTCCGAGGGCTGATGGCGTGGGTTGGATTCTGGTGTTGGGCGCGGTGATCGCCGCCATCGTGATCGGGCTCACGATGCCGGTCGAACCCGTGGTCGCGGTCGCGCGGGTCAGCTTCCTGCTGTTCCTGATCGCCTTGATCGCGGCCGGAGTGCGATCGGTGATGCGCGGCCGCCGCCACGTCTGACGCGCACCGTGGGGAGATGCCGTCATGCGCGCTTCCAGCGCGGCTAGGTAAGGACTACACACCGGGAAAGAGTTACCGGATTACAAAGAGTTACCGGATTTACGCTGATGACCGAAACCGTTTCCCCCAGTGTCGCCGATGCCGCGCGCCAGGCCGCGCGCGACGCCAAGCTGCGCTACGTCGGCGACGACGAGCCCGGCTATACGCGCCGCCGCCACGGCCGCGGCTTCACCTATCGGGACTGGAACGGTCACGCGGTGCGCGACGCCGCGCTCAAGCGGCGGTTCGCGGCGTTGGTCATTCCGCCGGCGTGGACCGAGGTCTGGATCTGCCGCTACGCCAACGGCCACATCCAGGCCACCGGGCGCGACCAGGCCGGACGCAAGCAGTACCTCTACCACCCGCGGTGGCGCGAGGCGCGCGACCGCGAGAAGTTCGATCGCATGATCGAGTTCGGCCGCGTGCTGCCGAAGATCCGCAAGCAGGTCGACGCCGATCTCGAGTGCGACGGCCTGCCCCGCGCCAAGGTCCTGGCGGCGGTGGTCCAGTTGCTCGAGACCACTCTGGCGCGAATCGGCAACCCCGAGTACGCCAAGCGCAACGACTCGTACGGGCTCACCACGTTGCGCAAGAAGCACGTCGATCGCGACGGCGATGGCGACGCTCTCGCGCTCGAATTCGAGGGCAAGGGCGGCAAGACCTGGCGAGTCGAGGTCACCGAGCCGCGGGTGGTGGAGGTGATCGAAGACTGCGTGGAGACTCCCGGCTACGAGCTGTTCAAGTACCTCGACGACGAGGGAGTGCGGCGCGACGTCACCTCCGACGACGTCAATGCATACCTGCGCGAAGCGGCCGGAGTCGACGTGACGGCCAAGGACTTCCGCACCTGGGCGGCCACCGTGCTGGCGGCGTCGGCGCTGTCCGACACCGAGGCGGCGGCGACCGCGAAGGAAAGCGACAAGCAGTTGGTCGCGGTGGTGCGGCAGGTAGCCGAACAGCTCGGCAACACGCCCGCCGTCTGCCGCCAGGCCTACATCCACCCCGAGATCCTCGACGTCTCGAGCGAGCTTCAGCTCGAGACGCCGCGGCGTCGCACCACTGGACTCACCAAGGAAGAAGCGGCGGTGCTGGCCTACCTCGAGTCCACGGCCGGCGGCGAGGGGAGCACTGGTTCTCAACCCCGGTAGGCGTGTTCTACGGCGTCTCGACCACATGACTACCGTCGCAGCCACCGACACCGCCCTGCCCTCCGCGTCACGCCGCCGCCCCCGGGAGATCTCGCCCGCCGTCCGCGCCACCGTCGAGCTCCTCGATCAAAGATTCCGCGTTCCCGTGCTCGGCGTGCGCTTCGGGATGGACGCGATCCTCGGTCTCATTCCGGGCTTCGGCGACTTGCTCGGCATGGTGCTCGGCTACGGCCTGGTGGTCGAGGCGATTCGACTGCGCGCGCGCTGGCGCGTCGTCGCCAGGATGATCTGGAACCTGGGGATGGACGCGCTGATTGGCGCGATCCCCGTCCTCGGCGACGTCTACGACTTCTTCTCGCACGCCAATCGCCGAAACCTCGAGCTCCTGCAGCGTGAGCTGGCGGGCTCATGAGCTCGTTCCTCGACGGCCGGGAGCTCGAGCTCATAGCACTCGGACGCCTCTGCATCGCGGTCCTGGTGGGAGCCATCATCGGCATCGAGCGTGAGCTCGCGGACAAACCCGCGGGGCTTCGCACGCACATGCTGGTGGCCGGTTCGGCGGCGTTGTTCGTCGGGCTCGGCGACCCATTGGTCGCTCACTGGGGCGAGCGCGCGCGGTCGGCGGACCCGAACGTCCTCGGGTCGCTACGGGTCGACCCCAGCCGCCTGCTCGACGCGCTGATCACCGGTCTAGCGTTCCTCGGCGCTGGCACCATCATGCGTCAGGAGGCGGGCGCCCGCGTCAGCGGCCTCACCACCGCCGCTTCGATCTTCTTCACCGGCATCGTGGGCGCCGCGATCGCGATGGGACAGTACGTTCTGGCGGTCGGATCGGCCCTCGTCCTCCTCGGGACGCTGCGCATCGTCGGTCTCTTCGAGCGGCGATTTCTCTAGTCCTGGCTCGAAATCGGTACGAGGCTTGCACTTGCAATAGGTAGCTCTATGGAGGAGAGACACGTGGCGATACGACGAACCACGGCCCTCACCGAGATCGATCGAGCGCGACCAGTGCCGGCCTGGGTGGCCGAGGTCATCCCGCCCGAGACCCTCGATCTCTACCGCAAGGTGCTGTTCGGCCTGATCGAGCGAAAGATCCCGTTCCTGGTGGGCGGCGCCTATGCGATGACGCACCACGCCGGCATCGAGCGGCACACCCGTGACCTCGATCTCTTCGTGCGCCGCGAGACGATACCGGCGATCGAGCGCGCCGCCGCCGAGATGGGCTTGCGGGCCCACGAGTTCTCGTCGCACTGGTTGTGGAAGATCACCACCGACGCCGGCTACGTCGATCTGATCTGGGGCTCCGGCAACGCCGCCGCCCCGGTCGACGACGAGTGGTTCGCGCGCTCCTCGGAGAGCGAGGTCTTCGGCATCCCGGTGCTGCTGATTCCCGCCGAGGAGATGATCTGGTCGAAGGCCTACATCCAGGAACGGGAGCGCTTCGACGGCGCCGACGTCGCGCACATCCTGCTCCGTCGAGCGGAGACGCTCGACTGGGAGCACCTGCTCGAGCGGTTCGGCTCGCACTGGCGTGTTCTGCTCGAGCACCTGGTGGCGTTCGGCTTCATCTATCCGTCGGAACGCCATCGCATCCCGCCGTTCGTGATGCGCGAGCTGATCTCGCGGCTGCAGGACGAGAGCGCTCCTGGCGCGGATGCCGCCGGCGACGACGACAAGCTGTGCGGCGGCACGCTGCTGTCGCGGTTGCAGTACCTGATCGACATTCGCGAGCGCGGCTATCGCGACGCTCGTCTCGTGCCGACCGGCGCGATGACGCAAGACCAGATCGACGCCTGGTCCAGACTGGGAGAGCAGGAAGCCGCTGCCTCGCTCCCGTTCAACCAGCGACCGGCGAAATCTTAGCCGGCGAAACCCAAACTAGAACCGAGGAGATCCTCATGACGTTTCTCGAAGTGCTCCTGGCCGTCTTCCTGCCTCCGGTGGCGGTGCTGCTGCGGGCGGGTTTCGGGCTTCAGCTCCTGCTCAGCATCATCCTCACCATCATCGGATGGATTCCCGGCGTGATCCACGCTCTCTGGGTGCTGTCGAGCCGCAGCCGCGTCGCGCACGCGTAGCCCTAGTAGGGGCGGAGCTTGGCTCCGCCCATGGGAGCAGGCAAGCTGCTCCCCTACGACGTCTTCTTCCGGCGGCGCGGCCGTTGCGCCGCGTCGCCGGAAAGGCTTCGCTTCAACACTTCCATGAGGTCGATGATCTCGGCGCCCTGCTCCTGATCGCGCGCGGCCTCTGGGATCTCGACGACGTCCTTGCGACTCTTGCGCTTGCGCTCGACCAGCGCCAGGAGCTTCTCCGCGGTCTCGTCCTCGAGCACCGACGGATCGAGCTTCTTCGCGGCGTGAGCGCCGATCGCGCGCTCGAACCGCCGCAGCGTCACGGCATCCGGCTTCTTCGTCTTCCCCGGCGACTTGGCCTTGGTCTTCTTTCGCGACGAGGACAGGCCGACCGCCTCGGGCGGCCGCAGCTCGTCGGCGAAGCGGAGCGTCTCGGCGGAGAGGACGCCGTACTCGGCCAGGATCGCCACCAGGTACTCCCGGTCACGCATCACGAAGGTGGCGATGCCGGCGCGGTCGGTCTCTTCCATCACCGCCGCGAGCAGTCGATAGGCCTTGGTCGAGTCGCTCGCCGGAGCGAGCAGATAGCCGTGCTCGAAGTAGCGCGCATCGACCGCCTCGCGCGGCACGAAGCGGCGTAGATCGATGTCGCGGGACTTGCGCGGCTCGAGCGCCTCGAGCTCCTCGTCGGTGACCACCACGTACTTGTCGTCGTCCACCTCGTAGCCGCGAACGATGTCGTCGTCTTCGAGCCAGGTCTCGTCCTTGGGGCACAACCAGCGCCGGGCGAGGGGGGTGCCGTCCTCATCGAGCATGCGCAACCCGACCGGCCGCGACCGGATCGCCGAGAACAGATGGACCGGCACCGTGACCAGCCCGAAGCTGATGGTCCCCGACCAGATGGCTCGGGTAGCCGCTTCGCCGCTGCTCGCGGCGCTGCTGTTGGAGGCCTTGCCGTTGGCGCCCGCCCGACTGGAGCTCGAACGACGGCTGCTCTTGGATCGTTTGGCCATGATCGCTCTCCTCTCTCCTGAGTCAGGCCGTCTTGCGTTGCTTCTGCACGTCGCGGAGGCTGTGCTCGAGCGCGCTCTCGAGCGAGACCTCGCGTCGCTTGGGCTCGGGGCGCGGTGCCCGCTTGACCCTGCCGCCCCGTGCCTTGCGCTGCACCAGATCGAGCACGCGCTCGCGGAACTCGTCGTGGAACTCGGAGGGATCGAACGGCCCTTCGAGCGCCGCCACCAGCTGTTCCGCCATGCGCCGCTCGGCCGCCCGCAGCTCGGGCCCCGCCGGCGCCTCGAGCTGCGCCGGCAGCACCACCTCGTCGCCGAAGCGCAGCGTCACCACCATCAGGTGCTCGCCGTCGGAGTGGAGCGACCCGACGTACCGCTTCTTGCGCATGGTCCAGCTCACGATCCCGTGCTGCTGCTTCGCGGCCAGCGCCTGCGCCAGCGCGAGGTAGGCGTTCTGATCGCCGTCGGGGCCCAGCCAGTAGGGCCGCTCGTAGAGCTGCGGCGCGATCCCGCGAGGCGCCACGAAGAGCTTCACCTCGACGTCGCGCGACGGCTCGGGCTCGAGTGAGGCGAGCTCGTCGGCGTCGAGCAGCACGAACACTCCGGGGTCTACCTCGAAGCCCTTGCGGATGTTCTCGGGCGGAACCGGCTTCCCGGTCTCGGGGTTCACCATCTGCTGGGTCACCGGCTCCTTGTCCTTCGCATGGAGGAGGCGGAAGTGGACGTCGCGGTCCTCGACCGCCGAGTAGAAGCGCACCGGGACGTGCGCCTTGCCGAGGTTGAGGACGCCCTTCCAGATCGCTCTAGCTGCCATGGTCGGTCCTCCTCTGGGTGGGAATGGCGGCGCCGCGCGCCGGGCGTGGTAGTCGCTTGGGTGCGCGCAGCGACAGCAACGCGGCCTGGGCGGCGAGGTGGCCGCACATGCCGTGCACGCCGCCGCCGGGCGGCGTCGACGCCGAGCAGATATAGAGACCGTCGATCGGCGTCGCGTACGGATCCCAGCGCGCCGCCGGCCGCGCCAGCATCTGCCACAGCGTCTGTGCGCCGCCGTTGATGTCGCCGCCGACGAGATTCGGATTGCGTCGCTCGAGCTCGGCCGGAAGCATCACGTGACGGGCGAGGATGCGGTCGCGGAACCCCGGAGCGAAGCGCTCGATCTGCGACTCGATGCGATCGCTCACGTCGAGCGTCGAGCCGTTGGGGACGTGGCAATAGGCCCACAGCGTGTGCTTGCCCGCCGGCGCCCGCGTGTCGTCGAAGAGGCTGGTCTGCGCCGCCAGGACGAACGGCCGCTCGGCATGCTTGCCGTTCCAGACCTCGTCTTCGGCCGCGGCGATCTCGTCGAAGCCGCCGCCCACGTGAACGCAGGCGGTGCGGCGGCAGAGCTCGTTGGTCCACGGCACCGGTGCATCGAGCGCGAGGTCGATCTTGCAGACGCCGGGGCCGTAGGCGAAGCGCCGCAGGCGGCGCTGGTACTTGGAGGGGAGCCGGTCGCCGGCCACGCTCAGGATCTGCCTCGGCGTGAGGTCGAGGAACACCGCGCGCGCCGGCGGCAGATCGCCGAGCGATCGCACCGGATGTCCGGTCTCGATCGTGCCTCCCAGCGAGCGCAGGATCGAGACCATCGCGTCTGCGATCGACTGCGCGCCGCCGCGCGGGTACGGCCAGCCGACCGCGTGCGCGAGCAGCGAGAGGAGGAGTCCGGCCGCCGCCGATGGCCGGCGTTCGAGCGGCATCACCGAGTGACCGGCCATGCCGGCAAAGAGTGCGCGAGCGCCCTCGGTCTCGAACCGCCGGCTCAGACCGCGGGCGGACCGAACGGCGGCGGCGGCGAATCGAATGGCCGCCTGCGAGTAGCGCGCGGGTCGCAGCGGGCGCAATAGACCGCCGATCACGTCCTGCCAGGCGTCGAGCGCCGGACCGAACAGCCGCCGGTAGGCGGCGCCGTCGACGCCCATTGCCGCGATCGTTTCGTCCAGCGAGCGATGAAGCGCGAGCGCGCGCCCGCCGTCCAGCGGATGCGCTACGGGCAGCGGCGGTTCGATCCACTCGACCCCGTGCGCTTCGAGCGGCAGCGTGCTCAGGAACGGCGAAGCGACCCCGAGCGGATGGATCGAGGAGCAGACGTCGTGGCGGAAACCGGGAACCGTGAGCTCGGTCGTGCGCATGCCACCGCCCG
>DATAFT010000040.1:0-2860 GCA_036257295.1 Thermoanaerobaculia bacterium | reverse complement strand
CGAACGGGCGCACCCCACCCGATGAACAAGCCAGCGTCGGCCATGCTCCCTCCTCTCAATGAGCTCCGCTAGAACCTAGTTGCTGCCTCTTGCCCGGTCAACATGGACATGAAAGCGGGCGTCTCCGCTTCGGCCGCCTTGGCTACCGCTCCGGACTGCCATGAAGGAGGGCCTCCTCGGTGGCACGCTCGACGCGTCATCGAGGAGCGAGCTGAGGAGGCCCACGCTCATGTTGCACGCTGGATTGGATTTGAGTCGCCGTCGGCTCGACGTGTGCTTCTGCAATCCCGGTGCGGGCGAAGTCGCGTTCACGATCTCGCGCGAGACGCTAGTCGGTGGCGAGTTCGGCGAAGGCATGATCCTCGACGACTACGTGCGCGCCATTGGTCTGCCGTCAGGCGGAGCGGTTCGCGCGTCGCTCGGTCTCGCCTCCGACTTCGCAGACGTGCACCGCTTCATGAGATTCGCCGCCGAGTTCATCGACCTCACCGGGTTCCCGACGACCTCCCGCCGCGCACAACCTGCTGAGCTCGCGTGCTCTCAGTCGGCGAGCACGGCCGACATGCCCTTGAGCCCGACTTCCATCATCTGCCAGCCGAGCCCGGCGTGGAAGGGCTCGCCGGCGTGGAAGCGCATCGGCACGGTCGCGCCCAGCATCTTCTTGCCGAGCCGCCAGGTGGTGCCGGTGCCGACCTTGTAGTCGCCGTCGGCGTCGGGGCGGACGGTGACCGGCCGGGCGGGGTCGCCGGTCAGCTCGAGCGGCACCTGGGCGAAGGTGGCCTTGTCGAACATCTCCATGATGCACATCGAGATGGGGTCGAACGGCCGCTCGAACGCGTGCGCGCCGGCGTCGGCGGCGATGTGCTCGGCGACGGTGTCGGCCTGCAGGAAGGCGAGGAAGGCCTGTTTGACGGGGAAGTCGCCGGCGTCGCCGGGCGCGTAGATGTCGGGCTGTCCGGCGACCTGGCGGGTGGTCATGTCGGTCTCGATGAAGCCGCGCTCGTCGGAGGGCAGGGCGTCGTAGCGGACGGCCGAGACGTAGGGCGGGAAGGCGATCAGGTGGTCGAAGGTGCGCACGTTGCCGTTGGCGTAGCGGGCCTCGCCGGCGGCGATCTCGGTGACGATCTCATCCGTGTGCCCGTCGATGTTGCGTTCGGAGAACTCGGCCGAGACGACTTCGTGCAAGCGCGGCCCGAAGGCCTGGATGTAGGACTGCTCGAAGGTCGACCAGGTGATGTCGACCTGCTCGCGTGCGCCCTCGCGGCGCAGCCAGGTCTCGAGCATCAGCACGATCTCGTACAGCGGCCCGGCGCACTTGTTGTTGGGAGGGATCAGGAACAGCACACGGCTGCGGCGCCCGGCCCGCGCGTCGTCGCGCACGCGCTCGAAGCGCTCACGGACGCCGAGCATGCTCTGCGGGGTCCAGATCGTGGCGGCGTGCTCGCCCAGCCCCGGGATCTCCTCGGGGCGCATGTCGGCGCCGGTGGCGATCACGAGCTTGTCGTAGCCGACGCCGCGGCCGTCCGCGAGCTGGACCTCGTGCGCTCCCGGATCGACGCCGGTGACGCTCCCCTGGACGAACTCGACGCGGCGGCGGTGAAACGGTTTCGACAGGTCGACGAGGAGGTCAGCGGGGTCGGCGCCGAACGGCACGTAGATCGTGTTGGGCCGAAAGGTGAACGCCTCGCGCTCCGAGACGAGCGTCAGGTCGGCGCGCTCGCGCAGGCGCATGCGCAGCAGGAAGGCGGTCTCGAGGCCGGCGAAGCCGGCACCAAGGATGGTGATGCGAGGCCTGTCGCTCATCTCAGAAATCCTCCTCGGTGCGGTGTCGCGGCGCATCCGTGGATCTCACCGGCGCGGTCCGTATCTCTCCGCAGTCACGCATGTCCGAACCTGACGTTGGGCAGCATGCGGTGCGCCCAGCGCGGCAGATACCAGGCCCAACGTCCCATCACCCGGAGCAGCACCGGCAGCAGCAGCAGCCGGATCAGCGCCGCGTCGAGCAGGACGGCGATGCCGAGAATGATCCCCATCTCCTTCGGCGGCAGCGGACCGGACACCGCGAAGGTGAAGAAGACCGCGACCATGACCGCGCCGGCGGCGAGGATCACGCGGCCGGAATGGGCGACGCCGCCGACCATCGCCTCGCGCGGGTCGTGGCCGCGGTCCCAGTGCTCCTTGGCGCTCGAGAGCAGGAACACCGTGTAGTCCATCGAGATCGCGAAGATCATCGCGAAGAAGAACACCGGCCCCCAGGCGTCGAGGAAGCCCTGCGACTGGAAGCCGAGCACGGACTCGAGCGCGCCGTCCTGGAAGATCCACTTCGCAACGCCGAAGGCCGCACCGGTGGCGAGCAGGTTCGTCACCACCCCGGCCGCCGCGATCAGCGGCGCCTGCAGCGCGACCAGCAGCAGCAGGAAGCCGAGTGCGAGCACGACACCGATCACAAGCGGCGCCTTGTCCGACAGCGCCTTCTCCAGGTCGTGGTTCTCGGCAGCCGCTCCACCGATCAGCGCGCCGGCCGGCAGCTGCGCTCGCAGCCGGTCGATCGTTTGGCCGACCGCCGGATCGGAAGGATCGTGTCGTGGGATCGCCGTGACGAGTGCGCGGCCGCGACTGGATTGAGGCGCCAGAACGGCCGCGATCCCGTTGTCGCGCTGCGCGAGTCGTGTGACAGTGTCGGCGTCGGCGTGGCGCGTGACGATCTGCAGCGGGCCGGTCGCGCCGGGGCCGAACGCGGCCTGGACCTGGTTGTAGCCGACGCGTGAGGAGTCCGCGGTGGGGACGACCTTGATCGACGGCATCGACGTCTTCACGTCCGCGACCGGCAGCGCGAGAGCGACAAGCAACGCGAGCGCGA
>DATAFT010000009.1:0-4027 GCA_036257295.1 Thermoanaerobaculia bacterium | reverse complement strand
CACAGCGGAGGATCTGCTCGCGGCTAGGCTCGCCGACTTTGCCGACTCGAGGCATCAGGACCGGCCGACCGGGAGAGCCATCGTGCTCGAGCTCACCCAGGGGGACGTGGCGGCGTTGACGGGTCTCTCGCGCCAGACCGTCAACGCCGAGCTCCACCGTCTCGCGGAGCGAGGGCTGGTCACGCTCGCTTTTCGTCAGATCCGGATCGACGATGCTGCTCGGCTACGCCGGCACCTGGCAGCCGGCCAGCGCGAGCGTTTCGAGACCGTGAGATCCGCCGCCGCCCGCTAGGCCCGTTCCTTGCGGCCGTCATCAGTCGGTCGCCCCATCATTGTGCTGGACGTTCCGCGGTGACCGCACGCTGGCCGTCGGCGAGGAAGAGGTCCAGAAGCTCCCCCCGCAGGGTCCAGCTCTGGACGGCCGTGAGCGCGGCCAGAAACGCGCGCTCCTGCTCCATGACGTTCACTCCCGTGCACGCCTTGTGCGTGGCAACCGCTCGGTCGATGACGAGGCGCTCGCCATCGCGCGTGTAGGCGGCCTTGAACAGGTTGCATCCACTGTTGCCGACCACCGCGCCGTCGCCGCGAAACGAGAGGCTCATGGTGGTTCCACCAGAGGGTTTCACGAGGGCACCCCCGGCGTTGTCGAACTCGGTGACTTCCCACTCGACACCTTCGAGAGCGTGTGCGGGCTCGGCCTCGAAGACCATCTTCGTGCCGCTCTCTGAGGTGCATTGCAGGCGGCCGTCCACGATCGAGTAGCGAACGGGCGTGGCGAATGCCTGCTTGAGTCGAGTCTCGACGTCGATCGCAGGATCGGCGCACTTGTTCACGGTATGGGTCTGCCGCCCCACCGTGACGCGATCACCAGCGAGCGTGTAGCTGCCGGTGAAGCGATTGCAGCCCGAGAAGCCTCGCAGCCGGCCGTCCGCAAAGCGCGCGATGGCTCGCGGCGACTGGTCCAGCGTGGCGGCGTCGAGCGAGGAGATCTCCATCAGGCGCCAGGAGACGCCCTCGATGGTCGTTGCGGGCTGACTCGTCGCCGGCGCGACCAGGCCGGCGGCCAGGATAACCAGAACGCTCGTTCTCCGCATGGCGTTCCTCTTGACCTGCCGAGCCGCTACAGGATCGACTTTCCGAGCAGCGAAGAGATGAGACCACACGCGAGCCGCGCGGTCCGGTTCCCGTTGTCCAGGATCGGGTTGATCTCGACCACCTCGGCCGACGCCACGCGCCCGCTCTCGGCCACGATCTCCATCAGCAGGTGCGCTTCGCGATAGGTGAGGCCGCCCGAGACCGGGGTGCCGACTCCAGGCGCCTCGCCGGGGTCGAGCACGTCCATGTCGAGGCTGACGTGCAAGCGCTGGCGATGGGCCAGCCGGACCAGCGCCTCGCGCAGGACCACCGACACGCCGCGCTCGTCGAGCTCGCGCATGGTGTAAACGCCGACGCCGGTGCGCCGGATGAGCTCGCGCTCGCCGGGGTCGATCGAGCGTAGGCCGATGAGGACGACGTCGCCAGGGTCGAGCTTGGCGCCGCGGCGGCCGACGTCGACCAGAGCGGGGTCTCCATAGCCCAGCAGTGCCGCCAACGGCATGCCGTGGAGGTTGCCCGAGGGCGAGGTCTCCGGCGTGTTCATGTCGGCGTGGGCGTCGATCCACAGGACGCCGGTGGGCTCTTCCTCGGTGACGCCGCTGATGGTGCCGACCGCGAGCGAGTGATCACCGCCGAGAAAGAGCGGGAAGCTGCCACGCCCCACCGCCGCGCGCGCGGTGTCGTAGATGCGCGCGCAGGCCTCGGCGGCGGCCTCGAGGTAGGCCATCCCACCTTCGGCTGGCAGCGTGTCTCGATCGGGGATGTGGAGATTGCCGAGGTTCTCGGTCTCGTACCCGAGGCGGCGGAGCTGCGCGTCGAGGCCGGCATAACGCGTCGCGCTCGGACCCATGTCGACGCCGCGGCGCGACTGCCCGAGGTCCATCGGGATGCCGACGACGGTGACGGCCTTGTTCCTCGGCCCGGGG
This sequence comes from Thermoanaerobaculia bacterium, assembly GCA_036257295.1. GTDB lineage: Bacteria > Acidobacteriota > Thermoanaerobaculia > Multivoradales > Multivoraceae > DATAFT01. The sequence goes on along the minus strand of DATAFT010000009.1, from coordinate 2,006 downwards.
GAAGCCAAGGTCGTGGTGGGGTGAGCCGCTTCGTCCCGCGCGCGTCGAGCGGCATCGCGGGGCGGACGCAGCGCGTCGGGGCTCGACCGCCGCGCGCTGGTACGGCGAGCTCGGCGCTTGGATGCCATGGAGATCCAGTGCGGTCGGGAGGTGGCGCGCGGTGCTAGGCTATCAGCGACTCGCCGGGGCGGATTCACCACTCGGCCGGCGCCCCGCCGGGTATAGCAGCTCGCCCCGCCTGTCTCCCGCGGCGCCGGGCCGCCGCCCTGGACATCATGGAAAGCCTCGAGCGTATACGCAACTTCTGCATCATCGCGCACATCGATCACGGTAAGTCGACGCTGGCGGATCGTTTGATCCAGCGCTGCGGCGGAGTGGCCGATCGCGACTTCCGCGACCAGATCCTCGACTCGATGGACATCGAGCGCGAGCGCGGGATCACGATCAAGAGCAACAGCATCACGCTGCTTTACGACGCCAAGGACGGCAAGCGCTACCTCCTCGATCTGATCGACACGCCTGGGCACGTCGACTTCTCTCACGAGGTGCGCCGGTCGCTGATGTCCTGCGAAGGCGCGCTGCTCCTGATCGACGCCTCCCAGGGCGTCGAGGCGCAGACCGTCGCCAACCTCTACCTGGCGCTCGAGCTCGACCTCGAGGTGGTGCCGGTCATCAACAAGATCGATCTGCCCTCGGCGGATGTCGATCGCGTGCGCGAGGAGATCGTGGGCGACCTCGGCCTCGATCCGTTCGAGGCGGTGCTGTGCTCGGCCAAGACCGGTCTGGGCATCGATGACGTGTTGGAAGCGATCGTGAATCGCCTGCCGGCGCCGAGCGGCGATCCCTCGGCGCCGCTCAAGGCACTGATCTTCGACGCCCAGTACGACGTGTACCGCGGCGTGGTGCTGCTCTGTCGCGTCTTCGACGGCACGCTACGCAAAGGGATGCCCGTGCTGCTGATGCACAACGGGAGTCGATACGTGGTCGAGGAGGTGGGCACGCTCCAGCTCCAGCGCAACGCCACGGACGACCTGTCGGCGGGCACCGTGGGGTACGTCATCGCCGGCGTCAAGAACATCAGTGACATCACCATCGGCGACACGCTGACCGAAGCGGACCGGCCCGCGAGCGAGCCCATCCCCGGCTATCGTGAGGCGAAACCGGTGGTGTTCTCGTCGATCTATCCGGTGGCGAGCGACGAGTACGAGGACCTCGCGCGCGCGATCGAGAAGCTCAAGCTCAACGACGCGGCGCTCACGTTCCAGAAGGACTCCTCGACCGCGCTGGGGTTCGGGTTTCGCTGCGGCTTCCTCGGCCTGCTCCACCTCGACATCGTCCAGGAGCGCCTCGAGCGCGAGTACGGGCTGTCGCTGGTCCTCTCTGCACCTTCGGTGCAGTACGAGGTTCGACTCAACGACGGCCGCGAGATCCTGCTCGACAACCCGAGCTACTACCCCGACCCGGCGTCGATCGCGGCGGTGCGCGAGCCGTACATCAAGGCCAAGATCATGATGCCGGAGCGCTACCTGGGCGGGGTGATGGAGCTCTGCCGCGAGCGCCGCGGCGAGCGGCTCGACTACACCTACCTCGCGGTGGGACGGCTCGAGCTCTCGACCGAGCTGCCGCTGGCCGAGGTGATGTTCGACTTCTACGATCGTCTCAAGACGCTGACGCAGGGCTATGGCTCGTTCGACTACGAGCTGCTCGACTATCGCGAGACCGACCTGGTCAAGGTGGACATCCTGGTCAACGGCGAGAAGGTGGACGCGCTGTCGCAGCTCATCCACCGCGACGCGGCCCGAGCGCGGGCGCTGCGCTACTGCGAGCGGCTCAAGGACACCATTCCGCGCCAGCAGTTCAAGATCGCGATCCAGGGAGCGATCGGCGGGCAGATCATCGCCCGCTCGACCATCAACGCGTTCCGCAAGGACGTGACGGCCAAGTGCTACGGCGGCGACATCACACGCAAGCGCAAGCTGCTCGAGAAGCAGAAGGAAGGCAAGAAG
>DATAFT010000604.1:0-12883 GCA_036257295.1 Thermoanaerobaculia bacterium | reverse complement strand
CGTGGCTATCAACTCGATTTCATCTTTGTGCTTACTATCCAGGGACTCGCCCTTGATGTCGCCGAGTTTCGCGAATGTGTCGACGGCACCGCCGGCGACGCGCTCGAGCTGCTCCTCCGAGAGCTCCTTACCGGACGCCTTCCGCTTGGGCTTGTCTTTCGCGTTTGCTTTCTTCGGTTTCTTCTTCGGCATGTGACCTCCTTTTCGCTGACTGGGTCGTGACGGAGCTTCCCTCGCGTATTCTGGCATTTTCCCGGCCAAGTGCTGCACGTAATGCTGTGACCACCTGCGCGATCGTAGGCGATGACAACGCACTGTACGGTTTCAAGGTCGGCGCCAGGGAAGGTCCATCGTCGACATCCGAGTTGTGCCCCTGCTCGTGGCGGCTACTACCAAATCATCTGCGCCGTGAGAGGCAACAACAACGCGCTGTTCGGAATCCGCTTCAACCCCTTGACCGGCTTCAACTCGGGGTGGAGAGACGGAACGGATTCGATTATCGACCGGTCCGGCGGAAGCGCCTCTAGATCAGCGTCTGTAAGTAGAGCGCGATCGCTGCCGGGTCGCAGCGCCCGCAGTTCTGGGTGTCGACAGCTCCGGTGGTGAGCGTCGCACCGGTGAACCCGAACATGAAGCGCAGCACGAGCAGTCCGTCGGTGAGAGGTTCGAGCGCGCCGTTGTCGTCGATGTCGAGCGTAGAGCCGAGGTTGTCGAGGTAGCTCTGGATATCTCCGGCGGAGCAGCGCGTGCAGTTGGCCGCGACCGCACCGCTGATGAGCGTGGAACCGGAGAAGCTGAATCGACGACGCAGGTGGAGAAGGCCGTCGGTGAGGGGGCCGACCAAGCCGTTGCCGTCGACATCGAGGACGGCGAGCGGCGGCAGGGAGAAACGCTGCGCGAAGATTCCCGCGAAGTGGCCGTCCTGCGGCTCGGTGGTGCGCCAGGCGATGACGAAGTCGCCGTCGGCATCGAAGTCGATCGCTGGAGGGTCAGGATCTCCCTGCTGGCCGACGGTGTAAGAGTTGACCTGGAACTCGGGCCCCAGCGCAGTGCCGCCGACGTTGAAGCGGCGGCCGAAGACGCCGGCCAACGATCCATCCTGGAGCCTGCTCTGCCAGGTCACGACGAAGTCGCCATCGTCGTCGGCAGCGATGTCCGACAACCCCTGAAAGTCCGTGGTGTACACGTTGACCTGGAACTCACCCCCCCTTGCGACGCCCACGGAGTCGAAGGGGCGGGCGAAGATGCCGTAATCCCCGAGCGGAATCGGACCGTCCTGTTGCAGGCTTTGCCAAGCGACCACGAAGTCGCCGTCGGCGTCGACGGCGACCGCCGGCTGCGCCTGGTTGTTGACGGTGTAGACGTTGGCTTGGATCTCTAGGCCCTGCGCGACTCCCGCGGAGCTGAAGCGCCGCGCAATGACGGCATAGCCGCTGCCATCGAGGTTGGTGCTCTGCCAGGCGACGACGAAGTCGCCGTTGCCCTCGAGCGCGACCGAGGGGTGGGCTTGGTTGCCGACGGTGTAGGTGCTGACCTGGAACTCGCTGGCCTGGGCGGCGCCAGACGAGTCGAAGCGACGGCCGAAGACGCCGTGGCTGGTGATGCCGTCCTGGCCGGTGCTCCGCCAGACGACGACGAAGTCGCCGTCGTCGTCGGCGGCGACGTCGGGTTGGACCTGAAAGCCGAGGGTGTAGGAGTTGACCTGGAACTCGGCGGCCAGGGGCGTACCGGTGGAAGCGAAGCGGCGGCCGAAGATACCCTCCAGGTTTCCGTCCTGATAGCTCTGCCAAACCACGACAAAGTCGCCGTCGTCCGCGGAAGCTACCGCCGAGAAGCGCTGGATACCGGTGGTATAGGAGTTGACTTGGAGCTCGCCGCCGAGCAACGCACCGCTCGAGTCGAAGCGAGCAGCGAAAATCCCTGGGGTGCCCGGGCTTTCCTGTCCAGCGCTCGACCAGCTCACGACGAAGTCGCCAGAGGCTGAGGCAGCGACGGAGGGCTGGTACTGGTTGTTGGTGGTGTATTGATTGACCTGAAACTCGCCACCCTGCCGGAGCACGCTCTGCGCCGGCAGCACTGTCGCGACGAGGAACAGGCACGAGGATCGGACGATGACGTGCGTGACGCGGCTACCCACGATGCTTGCAGTCGGTCAGGTCCAACCGTGTTGCCGGCTGGTTCCGGACCAATCCTATGACCGACGGTGCCGAGTGGTCTATGAACGCTTTCACGGATGCGTGGCGAAGCCACCGCAGCGCCACGGCGACACAAGGCACAGTGTTGGCTCAAGGGCCCGGGGTCGAGCCGAAGTCCGAGGAACTCAACTTCGTGTGAACGCGACGACGGAACGTCTGTCTTCCATACGCCGACGCGAACGGCGTTGGTTGCGCGCTGCGGTAGATCTTGACTTGGTCATGACGTCGGTCACCCGGATCTCGACCCTCCGCCACGGCGACGGTCGCAGCGCTTATCATGGCGGGGACGTCACCTTCCTCGCCGCGCTCGCGTCATCGAACGCGGCTCGACCTCGCGATGGCGGAAGCCACTCAGCCCACTCCACTCGAAGACGCGCCTCCGACCGAGACGCATGTGCACCTGCGCGGGTCGACGCTGCTCGTGGCTGGGCGTGTGCTCGCTCTCAGCATCGGCTTCGTGACCCAGGTGCTGATCGTTCGGTATCTCTCGAAGCTCGGGTATGGCACCTTCGCCTATGCGCTCGCGATCGTCGATCTCGGCGCCATGGTGACCAGGTTAGGGCTGGATCGGGCTGGCGCGCGATTCCTGCCGATGTACGAGGAGCGTCGCGAGTGGGGAAAGTTCTTCGGCGGCATCTGCGTGCTGCTCACCGCCGTGTTCGGGATCGGACTGTCGCTCGCGGCGGTGTTGGTGGGTCTGCGCGACGTCCTCTACCCGCGCCTCGTTCACGACGCCGGCGCATCGGCCCTGCTGGTCGTGCTCGCGGTGATGGTGCCGCTCCAGGCCTACGACGAAGTCCTGGTTATGCTGTTATCGGCGTTCGTCGGAGCGCGCGGCATCTTCGTGCGCAAACACCTGCTGGGGCCGCTCCTCGACCTCGCCGTGATTGCGGTGGTCATCGGCTGGCGCGGAGGAGCGCGCGAGCTCGCAATCGCCCATGTCGCCGCGGGAGTCCTTGGCGCCGTGATCTACACCGCGATGCTGGCGCGTGCGTTCAGTCGGCGCGGTCTGTGGGACCAGCTGCGGCTCCATCGCCCGGTCTCGACCGCCCGCGAGTTCCTGTCGTTCGGCCTGCCGCTCCTGTTGACCGACGCCATGCTGATGCTGCGGGCAGTACTGGCGGTGGTCTTCCTCGAGCGCCTGATCGGAGTGTCCGCGGTGGCCGACTACCGAGCAGTGGGTCCGACGGCGAACATCAACATGATGGTGCAGCAGAGCTTTTCCTATCTCTTCTTGCCCGCGGCGGCGCGGATGCTCGCGCGCGGGGACCGCGCCGGGATCGCGAACCTGTACGGGCGTACGACGGTCTGGATCGGCATCTTGTCGTTCCCGCTCTTCGCGGTCACCTGCGGGCTGGCGTCCAAGGTCACCGTGGTGCTCTTCGGAGACCGCTACGCCAGCTCTGGAACGGTGCTCGCCTGGCTCGCGTTCGGGCAGATCGTGAACGCCGCGCTCGGGTTCAACATCGCCACGTTGCGGACGCTCGGCCGGCTGCGCGTGATCGTGATCGCCGACCTCGCCGCCATGACGATCGCCGTCGCTTCCTATCTCCTTCTGATTCCGTCGTTCGGTGCGGCGGGGGCGGCGGCGGGAATGGCCGTCAGTCAGGTCGCGCGCAATGCCATCAACCAATCCGCGCTGCGCGACGAGCTCGGCGTGAGGATCTTCGGCCCCGATCTGGGCAGGCCCCTGCTTTCGATCGCGGCGGGCGCGCTGGTCGTCCTCGCGTTCGATCGCCTGCTCGACCCACCGCTGTGGCTGAGCCTGATTCTGGTCGCGGCGCTATGGATCGTCTTGCTGCGTACGAACCGGCGCCAGCTCGAGCTGCTCGAGACGTTCCCGGCGCTGCAGCGCGTGGCGTTGGTGCGGCGCCTGCTGGGAGCCGGTTGAAGACAACGCTCGGCGCGCTCCTTCTCGTCGCCCTGCCCGCGTCGTCGCCCGAGGCAGCACGCGCCTCCGACTGGCCTCAGTGGGGCGGGCCGCACCGGGACTGGAGCGTGGACGGCGAGATCGGCACGGCATGGCCGCCGCAGGGTCCGCGGATTCTTTGGCAGCGACCTCTTGGCGACGGCTACTCCGCTGTCGCGGCGGCGGGCGACACGCTCTACACCCTGTATCGGAGTGGCGCCGACGAGGTCGCGATCGCGTTGGAAGCAGCCACCGGGAAGACGGTCTGGACGCATGGCTACTCCGCTCCCATTCCGTCTTACCTGCACGAAGAGCGCGGCGTCGGACCGCGCTCGACGCCCCTCGTCACCGCCGAACGCGTTTTCGTCGTGGGCGTGCGTGGCACCATGCAGGCGCTCGACCGCGCGAGCGGAAGGGAGTTGTGGCGATGCGAACTGGTGACCGGCCTGGGTGGCAGCCGCGACGTTCAGGGGTACGCGGCAAGCCCACTCGCCTGGCGCGACCTCGTCATCGTTCCCGCCGGCGGGGCAGGTCGAGCGCTGGTCGCCCTGCACCAGGAGAACGGGGAGCTCGCGTGGCGAAGCGGCAGCTCGGAGAACGCGATGACCTCGCCATTTCTGATCGAGCTTGGCGGCGAATCCCAGGTGGTGGCGTTCCTCGCCGAGGGTGTCGCTGGCTTCGCTCCGTCGACCGGCACCCGGCTCTGGCAGCACCCGCATCCGAGCCCGCGCGGCGACCGCAACATCTCGACGCCGGTGTTCGACGGAGTCGATCGGCTGTTCTTGAGCTCGGCCGACGGTGGCAGCCGCGCGATACGACTGGAAACGAAGGGCGGCCTCACGACGGCTCGCGAGGTGTGGCGTTCACAGAGCCTGCGCGTGCAGTTCACGAACGCCCTCTGGCGCGGAGACACCATCTACGCCTCGAACGGCTCGAGCGGTCCGCTGCCGCTCACCGCCGTCGCCGCCGCCAACGGAAGGATCCTGTGGCGCGACCGCGCTTTCTCGCGCGCCCACCTGGTCGAGATCGGCGAACGCACCCTGCTGCTCGACGAGAGTGGCACGCTCGCCCTTCTCACTCTGTCCGGCGATGGCGTTCGCGTCGAGGCGCGCGCCCGGCTGCCGCTCGAAGAGCAGGTGTGGACTCCGCCGAGCGTCGCCGGCGGGCGCGTCTACGTCCGCACCCGCCGCCGGCTACTCGCCCTCGAGCTGCCGGCGCCGGCTCCCTGAACGGGGCGGCCGCGCTTGCCGGACACGCCGCTTGCGTGGCAAGTTGCGTCCGTGCGACTGCGGCGCCGAGCTGCTCTCTACGTCCTCGCCGTCCTCGCGCTGGCGCTCGCGCCGCTCGCCCGCGGGCCCTGGCAAGGCAGCGAGCAGCTCGTCGCCAACGCCGAGTCACCGCGCTGGAGCCGTCGGCTCGCTCTGTGGAGCACCGACGCCGCTCGCATCGGCGACGAGCCGGCCGCCTGGTATTCGAGCACGGCCTCGGTAGCGCGCCGATACGTTCGCCTGGCGCCGAGCGCGCTGATGTCGCTCGAGATCGCTGTCTTCGGCACGCGACCGTGGGCGCTGCGCCTGGTGACCCTGGCGCTACACGTCGTCGTCTGCTGGCTCGGTCTGCGGCTCCTCGCGCGATGGACGGGGGACGTCGAGAAGGCGGCGGCGGTGGTCCTCGTGGTGGGACTTCATGGCGCCGCCTTCGAGGTCGTGTCATGGGAGTCGTGCCAGCCGATCGCCGTGGCCGCGTTGTTTTCGCTGCTGGCGGCGTCGCTGGTACTCGCGTCTCGCGACGCGGGATCGTCCAGAGCGACGTTGGCTGCCGGCGCGCTACTTCTCACGGTCTTCGCGATGACGAGCTACGAGGCAGCGGTCGCTCTACCGCTCGCTCTGTTGCAGGTCGAGCGCGCGCCCCGGCGGGAGGGGTCGAGCGGACCCCCGGCGCGAGCGCCGGCCTGGTTGGCGCCGACGCTCCTCGGCCTCTACCCGGTCTACGCCCTCGTGGTGTGGATCTCCACTCGCGGCTCGACGCACGCCTCCTACCGCGCCGCTCCGTCAGAGGCGCTCGCCACGCTCGCCGGCGATCTCGCCGGTTACCTCACTCGCACCGTCCTCTACTTCTTCATCGGAGACGGCGCGATCGCGCACCTGCGCTACGTCGTAGCCGGGCTCGCGGTGGCGGCGCTCGCCACCGCGGCGCTGTCGCGCGCGCGCCCGACGTCCCTCCGACGCGGCCTGCTCGTGGGCACCGGCGCGTACTTCCTCTTCCTCGCGCCGCCGCTCTTCACTCGCGCCACCGTGAGCCTGCTCAACCGTCCATCGCATCGGCAGCTCTACCTTCCGCTCGCAGGCGTCGCGATCCTGCTGGCGCTCGCGCCCGGCCGCATGACCATTCGCCGCTGGATCGTGATGGGCGCGGTCGCCGGCCTCGCCGCAACGGCGAGCGTTGCGATCCTGGTGCGCCGCGCGCCGCCGCCGGGGTACGAGCGGCTGCGCGCTTCGGTCCGGCGCGCGCTCGCGGATGCTCGAGCCGACCAGCCGGTGCTGGTAGTCGGGCGCGCGATCTGTCCAGGCCGCTTCTCGACGCACGAGTATCACGTCGAGTACGACGCCGGTCCGCGCCCAGTGGTGCAGTTTCTGCCGCTCGATCGCTCGGGGCGGCTACCGGCGCTGCGCCTCACCGGCGAGCGCACGATCGAGGTGCGGGCCGAGGCCGGCTTCGCGTTCGACTCGCCACCCCGCGCCGCCACGACCGGTCGGATCCCGCATCGACCACCTCCGATCGCGAGCGCCCGCGAACAGCGCGCCTCGTTCGGACGCGTCGAGGTCCTCACGCGCGACACCCGGCTGGGCATCCGCGAGCTCCTGATCACGCTGGATCGCCCTGCAGCGGAGCACGTCCTGCTGCTGCTCGACGGTTGTGCCGAGGCGCGGCGAGTCGAGCTCGGCGCGGCCGCCGCGCTGGCGCCCGACGCGTTAGACTCGGCGCGTTCGTCTGCCCAGGCTCAGCCTCCAACGACGTCGCGGCTCGTGCGGTTTGGCTCGTGACACTTCCAAACTTCCTGGTCATCGGCGCGGGTCGCTCCGGAACGACCTCGCTGCATCACTATCTCGGCCAGCATCCCCAGGTCTTCCTGCCGCGCGCGAAAGCGCCGAGCCACTTCTACTGCCTCGAGCCCCGCCCGCCCATCGACGATCCACTCCTACGCGCGCAGACACGCGACTTCGTCGCCGATCCGGCCGCCTACGAGCATCTGTTCGACGACGTCCGCGGCGAGACCGCGATCGGCGAGGTATCGCCGGTCTACCTCGCCACCAGGGCGGCCGCGCCGCGCATCTCGGCACGGCTACCCGGCGTCAAGCTGATCGCGGTGCTGCGGCACCCGGTCGATCGCGCCTGGGCCCGCTACGTCGGTCGCGTCCGCGACGGCCTCGAGCGTCGAATAGACTTTCGCGAGGTCGTGCGCGACGAGACGCGCGCTGCGCTGCCGCGCGACGACGCGTTCGGCACTTACCTCGCGAGCGGCTTCCTGCACCACTTCCTGACCAGCTACTTCGAGCGTTTTCCGCGCGAGCGCATTCGCGTCCATCTCTTCGAGGATCTCGAGCGCGATCCGGCTGCGCTGGTCGCCGATCTGTTTCGATTCCTCGGCGTCGATGCCGCATTTCGCCCCGACCTGGCGGGTCGCCACAACCGGAGCGGCGGATTCATCCGCCATCCCGTGCTGCGCGCTCTCTGGACCCGCTCGGCGAGGCTCCGGATCACGCTTCGGCCGTATCTACCAGAGTCTTTGCGACGAGCCGTTTTTTCCACCATGACCGGCGACCTCGTCGCAACCTCGCTCGACCCGGCGTTGCGCCGCGAGCTCGTCGAGCTCTTTCGTGACGACACAGAGCGCCTCCAGGAGCTGATCGGCCGCGACCTCTCCCCTTGGCTGAGTGCATCGGGATGACGCTGCCGACCTTCCTGGTCATCGGCGCGAGCCGCTGCGGCACGACCTCGCTGCACCACTACCTCGAGCGCCATCGCGAGATCTGCATGAGCCCGGTGAAGTCGCCCAACTTCTTCGTCGCCGGCGACGCGCAACCGTCCTGGGAGACGGCGCCGCTGCTCGCGATGGCGCGGCAGTGGCTCACCGACCGCGGCCACTACGAAGCGTTGTTCGACGGCGCGAACGGCAGAAGGGTGATCGGCGAGGTGTCGCCGGTCTACCTGCAGTCGCGACGGGCGCCGGCCCGCATCCACGACGCTTGTCCGAACGCCAAGCTGGTCGCGATCCTGCGCGAGCCGGTCGACCGCGCCTGGGCGCACTACCTGGGTCGGCGACGCGACGGGCTGGAGACCAGGACGGACTTTCGCGCCATCGTCGAGGAGGAGCTCGCGCGATCTCTGCCGGACGAGGTTGCATTCGGCAGCTATCTCGGCTGCTCGCGCTATCACCACTTCCTCGCCGGCTATTTCGACCGTTTCCCGCGCGAGCGCATCCGGGTCTACTTCTTCGACGACCTGCTGGCCGATCCCGCCGCGCTGCTGCGCGACCTCTTCGCATACTTGGACGTCGACACCGACGTCGCGATCGATACTTCGCGCCGCTACAACCGGACCGGCACCGTGCGCAATCCCGTCCTGCGGGCGCTGTGGACGAGCACGGTGCGGCTGCGCATCGCACTGCGCCCGCTCCTGCCCGCCTCGGTGCGCGACGCCGCGCGGATCGCGATGGGAGGCGAGCTGCGGCATCCGGCGCTCGATCCGGAGCTGCGAGTGCGCATCGCCGCCGCGCTCGCTCCCGACGTCGAGCGCCTCGAGCAGCTCTTGGGGCGCGACCTCACCACCTGGCGATGCGCTTCCTGACCGCGATCGAGCTCGGACTGCTGCTCGCGCTCTGCTGGCCGTGGGCGCGACTGCTGATCGATCCACGTCGCCGCCTGGCGCGGATCGCCCCCCGAATGTTCGCGGCCATGGCCGTCCTGCTGCTGGCAGGCGCCTCGGCCGCCATGTTCGCCGCGCTGCGTGCGCCGGCGCTGCTTCATATCGGCGCTGCGATCGCGGTGATCGTTGCCGCGGTCGCGGGCTGGAGGGCGCGACCCCACTACGGGCGAACGCGCGGTCTCCCGCCGGGCTCGCTCGCACTCTCCCGATCGATCGAGGCGGTCATCGACCGCGAGTTCTACACTCACGAGTGGCGCCGGCACGGACCGATCTTCAAGATGGCGCAGTTCCACCGGCCTGTCGTGTGTGTGGTCGGCCTCGAGCTCGCGCACGACTTGATCCGCAGCCACCACGCGCAGCTCGGACCGAGCCCGCTGCCGTGGAACGACGAGCTGCGCGGGGGCTTCCTGCGGTATATGGACGAAGCCACGCACGACGTCTACGGCGCGCTGTTCCGCGTCGCGCTCTCGGGCGCGATCGTCGAGGCGGCCGAGCCGGCGCTGCGGCGAACGGCACGCCGGGAGCTCGAGGCGCTGGCGGCGACGGCGAGCGACGCCAAAGGCGGAGAACGCGGCAGCGCCTCACCCGGCCCGGCGCTCGATCGCATCGTCTTCGCAGCGTTCGCGCGGGTTCTGTTCGGAATCGAGGAGGAGTCCCCTGCGTTCCTCGATCTTGCACGCGACCACGCAGTGCTGCGCGAGCACCATCTTTCGACGCCGCTCAACGCCCGCTCGCGGGCCGCGCTCGATCGACTGCGAGCGCTGGTGGAGGATCGCGCCGCTGAGATCCGAGCAGCGCGGGCTGGAGACGAGGCGCGCTCGTGCGCGCTCGCCGAGCTTCGGCGGGCCGCCCCAGGCATGCCCGACGGAGTCTGCGTCGACAACCTGCTCTTCATCCTCCGGATTGCGACCGACAACGTCGGGGCGCTGCTGCGCTGGCTGATCAAGACTCTGGGCGAGCAGCCACAGTGGTCCCACCTGTTGCGCTGCGAGCTAGCCGCCGGGGCCCCCGACGGGACCGCCGCGCCCAGGCTGGCCGACCGAATCGTGATGGAGACGCTCCGGCTGGCGCAGAGCGAGTACCTCTATCGCGTCGTGCGTGAGGAGTTCGAGCACGGCGGCTTCGTGTTCCCCTCCGGCTGGCAGCTTCGCGTCTGCGTGCGCGAGAGTCACCGCGACGAACAGATCTGGCCCGACGCCGCGAGTTTCGATCCCGATCGCTTCCTCCCGCGCGCGGTGCCGCGTACGCACTACTCGCCGTTCGGATTCCACCAGCACGCCTGCAACGGCGTCGATCTCAACAACATGATCTGCCGGGTGACGCTCGAGCAACTGGCAGCAGGCTTCGACTGGAGCATCGCCCGCGATGGCGCGCTCGAGCGTGACTTCCGGCACTGGAGCCACTGGCGGCCGAGCGCCCAACTCGCGATTGCCATCTCGCCGCGAGCGAATTGAGGTTCACCGCGCCGATCGCATCACGGATCCCAGCGCGCCAGCACCGCGGTGAAGTGAGCAGTCAGAAAGCGGGTCGGCCAGCGCTCGAGGACCTCGAAGCGCCGGAGCACCCCGAGCAAGCGTCGTCGAGCGCGCGGTTTCGCGAAGACGCCCAGGCGCGACGCCGCCACCGCCAGCACCCGCGGGCAGTGCACGATGGCGCCGACCTCGAGAACGGTGAACCCGGCGCTCATGAGCTCGCGCCTCAGGCGACCGGGCCCGACGCTCCTGCCGATGAAGTACGGCACCAAGCCGGTGCGCCGCAGGAGGCTCCATGGCAGCGCGTTGCGCAGCCGGATCTTGGGATTGGCCGGGTTGTCGAGGGTGAGGAGGAGCAGCCCACCCGGACGGAGGACGCGTCTGATCTCGCGGAGGCTGTGCGTGATCTCGGCCGTCGACTCGAAGTGATCGAGCGTGGAGATGGAGAGCACGGTCTCGAACGCTCCATCGGCGAAGGGCAGCTCACGAACGTCGGCTGCAGCTCCCCGCAGGCCCGGAGTGCCCAGCGCCGCGCGCCGCACCACATCGACCGAGAGGTCCATACCGAGCAACCGAGGTAGTCGCCAGCGGGTGTCGGCGCACAGTCCGCGTCCGACCGCCTCGTCGAAGAGGTCGGTCTTGAGCGCTCGTCCGTCGGCGGAGCGGTCGAGCCAACGGGCAATCAAGGCGAGGTTGATCGCGTCGCTGTGCTCTCTCCACAGGCCGTAGCCGCGGCGGTGAAGAGCCGCGGCTGCCCGTCCCCACTGGCCGATGTGGTGGCCCGATCGAGCTTCCGAGGACACGAGATGAGGCAGCGCTCGCGCGCTCCTCCGGCACGAGAGTTTCTCCGTCTAGCTGCGGAGAGGAGTCTAGCAGCGCACAGCTCGGAATCGGGCTCGGCATCAGCGTTGGTTCCGGCGGAGCGAGCCGCGCGAAATCCGGCGCCTGCTCAAGGCTACGTCAGAGACTGGGCCGGTAGCTGCCCGAGAGCGTCCCGCAGGGACAACAGATTCTTCGGAAACTGAGCACTCGGCCAGCAGGATCGTCCGCGGATAACGCTGCTGGGCGAGGCGCGGCGATCCCGAAGGAACACGCGCGATGAGGGTAGACTGGCCGACCCACAATGCTGAGACGGGGAGACCTTCTCGGACACTTCGAGATCCTCGGGGCCCTCGGTGCGGGAGGCATGGGAGAGGTCTACGTCGCCCGCGACCAACACCTTGGCCGCAAGGTGGCTGTGAAGGTGCTCCCGGACTCGATAGCAGCGAACCCCGAGGCGCTCGAGCGGCTCGAACGCGAGGCGAAGACGCTGGCCGGGATCTCGCACCCAAACATCCTCACGATCCACGACTTCGCGTCCGAGGGGACGGTTCGCTTCGCCGTGACCGAGCTCCTCGACGGCGAGGACCTTCGCAAGCGACTCGGCCGCGAGGGAGCGATGCCCCTCGAAGAGGCACTGCATGTCGCGATCGCCGTCGCCCGCGGGCTCGCCTCGGCGCACGAGCATCACGTAGTGCATCGCGACGTCAAGCCGGCGAACGTCTTTCTCGAGTCCTCCGGGGGCGTCAAGGTGCTCGACTTCGGTCTGGCGCGCTCCGAGGTCGCTGATCTCGGCGACGAGGCCAAGACGGCGGCGAGGGTGACCCGCCCTGGTGTCTTGATGGGAACGGTTGGCTACATGTCACCCGAGCAGATCCGTGGCCAGACCGCCGGTCCGGCGAGCGACGTCTTCTCCCTCGGCTGCCTGCTCTACGAGATGCTGACCGGCAAGCGCCCCTTCGACCGTCCGACGACGGGCGATACCCTGGCCGCGACCCTCGCCGCACCGCCGACTCCTGTGGCCGAGCACGGAGTCTCGATTCATGCGCCGCTAAGGCGCATCCTCGAACGCGCCCTCGCCAAGGATCCCGCGACGCGATACCCGACGGCCATCGAGATGTGCGCCGAGCTCGAGGCCTACTCCGACGGCCTCGTGGAGACGCCATCGGCGAGAAGGCTCCTTGTCGCGACGCTGCGGCGGCCGAGGGTCGCCCTTCCACTGCTGCTGCTCGTGGCCGTGCTGACCTTCCTGGGCGTGCGCGCGGTCTCGCGCAGCTCCGGGGAGCGCTGGGCGCGACAGACGGCGCTGCCCGAGGTCCGGCGGCTCGTCGACAGCGGCGAGCAGGCTGCGGCTTACGCCCTCGCCTCGGAGGCAGAGGCCAAGATCATCGGCGATGCCGGCCTGGAGGAGCTGTTCGCCGCCATCAGCGAGCGCCTCGACGTCACCACCGAGCCGCCCGGTGCCGAAGTCTGGGTGCAGCGCTACGCGGAGCCCGAGAGCGAGTGGCGCCGGGTCGGCACGACTCCGCTCACGGGCCTGCGCATGCCGCTGGGCATCTTTC
>DATAFT010000574.1:0-2825 GCA_036257295.1 Thermoanaerobaculia bacterium | reverse complement strand
CCCATTCATCAGCAGATACACCGCCGTGGTCCCGGCCAGCCACCACAGGGCCCGTCTCAGGTAGGCGGTGGATGGTGTCGCCATGGATCGACGATAGCGTGCCGTGCGAGGGCAGACCATCGTGACAACAGGGCCGGCGCTTCGTTCGAAGCGACCTTGCAATCCGATTGCCCGGGTATGGGATGGTAGATTCCCGCCGCCCATGCTCGAGCCGGAGCACCTGATGAGACTGGCGATCGACGCCGCCCGACGCGGCATCGGCGCCGGCCAGTCTCCCTTCGGTTGCGCCATTGCGTCGCCCACGGCGGTAGTCGCGGTGGCTCACAACCAGGTGCTCGAAACCACCGACATCACCTGTCACGCCGAGGTCAACGCGCTGCGGCAGGCCTGCCGCGAGGTGGGAGCCATCCATCTCACCGGCTACGCCGTCGCCACCACCTGCGAGCCGTGCCCGATGTGCATGGCGGCGCTGCACTGGGCGCGGGTCGGCACCGTCTACTACGGCGCTTCGATCGCCGACGCCGCGGCGGCCGGGTTCAACGAGCTCGATCTGCCGGCGGCGGAGCTGCTGCGCATCGGGCGCAGCTCGGTCGAGCTGGTGCCCGGCGTCCTCGCGACCGAGTGCCGAGCGCTCTTCGGCGAATGGTCGCGCAGCCCGCTCGCGCGAAGCTATTGAGTCCCTCTCGTCTCGCCCGCCCCCCCCGCCCCAACCGGGGATGGGCCAGCTTCAAGCCGGAGATCGCGATCTTCGCCGTCGCGGTGGTGCTGCGGGTCGCGCTGTTCGTCGCGGTGGGCGCGTGGAACCCGGCGCGACTGGAGAAGAGCATCTTCGTGGGGGACGCCCGCGACTACCACCATCTCGGGGTGAACCTGGCCGAGCACGGTGTGTATTCGAGCAAGCGCCACCCGCCGCTCACTCCCAACACGTTCCGGGTGCCGCTCTATCCGTTCTACCTTTCGATCCTCTACCGCCTCTTCGGTCCACAGCCTCACCTCGCGATCCTGGCGCAGCTCGCGCTCGGCGCTCTGACCTGCGTGCTGGTGTGTCGCCTCGGCACGCTGCTGTTCGATCGCCGGGCAGGAATCGCCGCCGGGACCATTCTGGCCGTCGACTACTCCGCGGTGTTGTTCAGCAACCGGCTCTACGCCGACACGTTGTTCACGCTACTGGTGGTACTCGGCGTGCTCGCGGTCGCGCGCTTCCTGGCGGCGGACGGCAGACTGCGCTCCCTCGCCGCCGCCGGCGCCGTCCTCGGGCTCGCCACGCTGTGCCGGCCGGTGAGTCTGTACTTCGTGATCGCGCTGGCCCCGGTGCTCTGGCTCGCCGCCGGCAGCAAGACGGGGCGGGCGCCGGGACGACGGCAGCGATCCGCCGTCACGCTCGCGGCGTGCGGAGTGCTGTTCGCTGCCTACCTCGCGGCGCTCTCTCCTTGGATGCTCCGCAACCTCGCCGTCGAAGGCCGGCTCTACGTGACCTCGATGCAGACCCACGTCGGCACCTGGTACCTGCCGAGCACGGTCAAGATGTCGCTGAGCCTCGGGCATCTCGCGGAGGACGCTCTGAGGTTCGGGCGGGGGTTCGTGCGCTACTTCGCCATCCTCGGCAGCGGCGAGTATCCGCTCATCCTCGGCATCCGCTATCAACGCCACGACGCCGTCGCGCTACGCGACGCCAGCCTCAAGGGATGGATCACGGCCACTCTGCGCAACCGGACGACGCCGCTGCAGCGTGCCATCGTGGGCTCGATCGTCGTCTACCTCACCGCGCTCTACCTGGCAGCGGCGCGCGGACTGTGGATCGCCGCGCGTCGCGGCGGCGCGGTCGCCGCGGCTCTCCTGGTCGCCACCGTCGTCTACTTCATGATCGCGACCGGACCGATCGCGCGGGAGGTCCGCTACCGCCTGCCGGCGCTGCCCTCGATCGTCCTGCTCGCCGGGTTGGGTCTGACCGCTTCGAGGAAGGCAGGTCAGACCTCGCGAAGCAACGATGCTTCGAGCAGCGCGTCGGCAGCCTGACGGAGCCGCGAGAACGCGACGCCCGAACGCTCGGCGATGTCGAGCAGCGAGTGGCGGCCGTCGCTCTGGTTGAGCACCCACAGCAACGCCAGCTCGCGGTCGCGTCCGTCGGCGGCGCCGCCCAGCGAACCGTAGAGACCGCGCCGGCCGAGCTGAGGCTCACCGACCGGGCACAGGTTGACGTAGACGCGATTGCCTTCGAGCACGTCGACCACCTGCAGATAGACCTCGAGCGACTCGGCCAGCCGATCGGCCGAGATGAACGAGAGGTCGTCGGCCGAGGTGTGGTACTCGGGATAGCGGCCCCACGGCGTGCGCGTCAGCACGCCCACCGGGAGATCGACCCCGGGCGAGCAGTACTGCCGCTCGTCGTAGCCGAACGGCACGAAGTCCTCGATCGCGTGCTCGGCGCCGCGGTCGCGCAGCGCCACGGCCGCGGCGCGATCGATCTCCGCCGTTCCCCGCCGGCTCCGCTTGTAGTGGAACGCTCCGGGGTCGCCGAGGTTGGCGGCCACCAGTCCAGCGGCGACGCGCGCGCGGGTGCCGGCGTTTCGCGCGAGCCAGGCGATGGCGCCGATCGTGCCCGGTGCGAACACGAACCGGTAGCCGTAGCGCCGGTGCTTTCGCGCCTGGAGCGTCTCGGCGAGCGCCATGCAGACTGCGAGCCCCGAGAGGTTGTCGTTGGCGAGCGAAGGATGGCAGACGTGCGCCGAGAACAGCACCTCTCCGGCCGCTGAGCTCGGCGCCGTCGCCGGCAGGAAGCACTCGCCGTAGGTGAGCGCGCCGTCCTCGAGCGTGGCGTCGATCGA
>DATAFT010000542.1:0-3589 GCA_036257295.1 Thermoanaerobaculia bacterium | reverse complement strand
CTGGGCACTCCGGTGGAGGATCCGCTCGGGCTGTGGCGCCGCGAGTCGGAGCGGCGGCGCGACGGCGCTCGCGCCCTGGCGTCGAGCGTGAGCGATGGCCTCGAGGCGATGCTCCACCTCGGCGCCGACGACTTCCTCTTCCGCGACCGTGAAGGACGCATCGGCGTGATCGCCGGCTTTCCCTGGTTCGGCGAGTGGGGTCGCGACACCTTGGTGTCGCTCCCGGGCCTGACCTCGAGCCGCGGCCGAGTCGAGGAATGCGGCGAGGCGTTGGAGGGAGCGCTCCGCTTCCTCGTCGACGGCCGGTTCCCCGACATCGTGGGCCCGGACCGCGAGACCAGTGTCTACGGGTCGCTCGACACGCCGTTCTGGTTCGCCTGGGCAGTCGAGGCCTACGACGAAGCGGGCGGCGATCCCAGGCGCATCGACGACAAACTCCTGCCCGCGATCGAAGAGATAGCCCGCGCGCTGATCGACGATCGCCGGCCGGGCGCGGTCTGCGACCAGGAAGGCCTGGTCTTTTCGCGGCCGGGGACCGAGAGCCTGACCTGGATGAACGCTCGCGTCGACGGGCGGCCGGTGACGCCGCGCGGCGGCGCGGCGGTCGAGGTCAACGCGCTTTGGTACGCCCTCCTCCGATTCCTCGAGCGCAAGCACCGATCGGCCGGGCGAGAACGCGACGCCCGACGGTGGGGCGGGCTGCGCCGGAGGGTCGGCGAGGCGTTCCTCGCGCGCTTCTGGCTCCCCGACCTGGGTCGCCTCGCCGACGTCTGGAACGACGGCGCCGCCGAGGCGACGGTGCGGCCCAACATGGTCATCGCGGCGGCCCTGGCGTCGAGCCCGCTCGATCGGCCACATCGCCTCGCGGTGGTCGAGACCGCGGAGCGCGAGCTGCTCACGCCGCTCGGCCTGCGCACCCTTTCGCCGTCGAGCCCCGAGTACCAGGGCCGCTATACGGGCGGACCCGCCGGCCGCGATCGCGCCTATCACCAGGGGACGGTGTGGCCGTGGCTGCTCGGCTTCTACGTCGAGGCGTGCCTGCGGGCGCGCGGCCACGCTCCATCGGAAGTGACGCGGCTGCGCGAGCTCCTGCACTCGTTCGAGCAGCAGCATCGGATCCACGGCCTGCTCCACATCTCGGAGGTCTACGACGGCGATCCGCCCTACCGCCCCGGTGGCGCCATCGCGCAGTCATGGAACACAGCCGAGCTCATCCGCGCCTTCGGCATGCTCGACGCCCACGGCGCCACGCGCGAGACCGTGCGTCGATCGTCGGTCAAGCCGACATCCACCGGACGCCCCCTCGCCCGCGCTCCGGCCGTCGATGCGCGGAGCGTAGAGGAACGCGACCGATGAAGGTACTCATGCTCGGCTGGGAGTTCCCTCCCCACATCTCGGGCGGCCTCGGTACCGCTTGCTTCGGACTGGTCGGTGGGCTGCGCCATCACGGCGTCGACGTCGTGTTCGTCGTGCCCCACGTCTTCGGCGACGAGGACGAGTCCGCCGCGAGGTTGCTGGGCACGAACGGATGGGAGATCGAGCCGCCCCAAGCGGCACCGCGCGCCGCGCGCGGATCGCAAGCCGGTGGCACGCCCAGGAGAGCAGCGCAGCACGCCATCGGCACCGATGGCGACCGGCGAACCCGCGCCGCCGCTGGCGACGGCGACCCCGACGGCGATCGTAGTGACGGCGATCGAATCGACGACGGCGAGCAGGAGCCCACGCTGCAAGTCCTCGGCGTCGACAGCGCGCTCGCGCCCTACCTGGGGCCGCAGCAGTACTCGCAACGCGTTCGCGAGCTCGAGCCGCTCGGTCCCGCGACCGGCCTGGCGGCCGACGAAAGCGCGTCGGCCTCTAACGCGCGGCGCGGCGCCCAATCGCCGCCGGCCTCCACCGCCGAGCTGCCCGCTTCCGGCGATCCGGGCCCGCCCATCGAGCACGCCGACGCCGAGCCACCCGCCCCCGAGCCAGCAGGACCCATCTCGCTCGGCGTGCAGGGAAAGACCGGTCGTTACAGTCGCGATCTCTTCGCCGAGGTGGGCCGCTACACCATGGTGGTCGCCGACATCGCGCGGCGTGAGGGGCACCAGGTCGTGCACGCCCACGACTGGATGACGTTCCCCGCCGGCGTCGCCGCCTCCCGCGCCAGCGGCAAGCCGCTGATCATCCACGTCCACTCCTGCGAGTACGACCGCTCCGGCGAAGGCGCCAACCCGCGCATTGTCGAGATCGAACAAGCGGGGATGGACGCCGCCGATCGAGTGGTGTGCGTCAGCCATTACACCGCGAGCGTGGTCGCCTCCCGCTATCGCATCGACGAACGCAAGATCCGCGTCGTGCACAACGCCGTCACGCAGCGTGAGCAGCAGCTCGAGTGGCACCAGGAGAGGGCGATCGACGAGCCGGTGGTGCTGTTCCTGGGCCGGGTCACCTTCCAGAAGGGCCCCGACTACTTTCTGCAGGCCGCCTCGCTGGTGGTCAAGGAGGAGCCCTCGGTGCGGTTCGTGCTCGGCGGCTCGGGCGACATGCTGCCGCGCATGATCGAGACCGCGGCGCAGCTCGGCCTGGCGCGCCACGTCTTCTTCACCGGTTTCCTGCGCGGCGACGACGTCGAGCGGATGTACGCGATGGCCGACCTCTACGTCATGCCGTCGGTGTCCGAGCCGTTCGGCATCGCGCCGCTCGAAGCCATGGCGCTCGACGTGCCGGTGATCGTGTCGCGCCAGAGCGGCGTCGCCGAGGTTCTGCAGCACGCGCTCAAGGTCGACTTCTGGGACGTCCGCGACATGGCGGAGAAGATCCTCGCGGTGCTGCGACGGCCAGCGCTGCGCAAGACCCTGGTCGAGTCCGGCCGCGAGGAGGTGGCCCGGATGAGCTGGGACCTGCGCGGCCAACATCTACGTGACCTCTATGGGGAGCTGGTGTCGTGAGATCGCTGGTCTTCTACTTCCAGGTGCATCAACCGTTCCGGCTGCGGCGCTACACCTTCTTCGACATCGGCCGGTCGAGCGATTACTTCTTCGACGAGTCCAACGCGCGCATCGCGCAGCGGGTCGCGGAAAAGTGCTATCAGCCGATGAACGAGCTCCTGCTCCGCCGCATCGAGGCCAGCGGCGGCGCGTTCCGTTGCGCGTTCTCGATCTCGGGCACCGCGCTCGAGCAGCTCTCGCAGTGGGCGCCGTGGGTGATCGAGAGCTGGAAGCGGCTGGCCGCGACCGGCGCGGTCGAGTTCCTGGCCGAGACGTCGCACCACTCGCTGGCGTCGCTGTTCGACCCCGAGGAGTTTCGCGTCCAGGTCCGCTCGCACGCGCGCCGCATCCAGGAGCTCTTCGGCGTGCGACCGACCGCGTTCCGCAACACCGAGCTGGTGTGCTCCAACGCCATCGCGCGCCAGGCCGAGAGCCTCGGCTTCTCGTGCATCCTCGGCGAGGGCGCCGATCACCTGCTCGGTTGGCGCAGCCCACACCGCCTGTACCGCCCCGAGGGTTGCGAGCGCATCAAGTTGATGCTGCGCTCCTACCGGTTGTCCGACGACATCGCGTTCCGCTTCAGCAACCGGGGCTGGGACCAGTGGCCGCTCTACGCCGAT
>DATAFT010000541.1:0-12495 GCA_036257295.1 Thermoanaerobaculia bacterium | reverse complement strand
CAGGCGCTCCCCGACCACCCGCTCGGGCGCCGGCAGGCTCACACGCACGGCGTAGGGTGCTTCGCTCAGCGGATACTCGCCGCGAACCCGGATCGAGCCGTCACCCCACTGCGGCAGGAACTCGACGCTGCCCTTGCCGTGGCGAGTCGCGGCGACGGTGACGGTGTCGTTGCGCAGATCGAGTCCAGCGTCGCTGGTGACCGAGGCGCGATCGCCGATGCGTCGGCCGGCGGCGATGCGGATCTCCGCGGTGTTCTCGTCGACCGCGAGACCCGACACCGGCGCGGCGAAGCCGAGGCCCATCTCCATCTGCGATCGACTGGCGGGGGCTCCTCGCCCGGGAAACCGCGAGAGATCGAGGACCAGATTGCCGTCGACGCGCGCGATGCCGGCTCGACGCACCTGCTCGGCGAGCGCGCGGAAGGGCGCGTCGGGGTCGTCCTCGAAGAAGACGCCGCTCCAGGTCGGGTCGGCGGCGGCCTCCAGCACCAGATCGCCGCGCAGGACGCCGTCGCCGATCGGGCCGTCCGCTCGAATCACCGTCTCGATCTGATGGTCGTGTCCGAGATAGTGGAGCGCCGCCGCCGCGACCACGAGCTTCTGCACCGACGCCGGCACGAAGAGCTGGTCGGCCCGCTCCTCGGCGAGGACGCGATCGCCGCGCATGACGAGCAAACCGCGCATGCCCTCTGCCGACGCCGGAACCACCAGCGCCGCCGACAGCGCGAGGACAGCCGACGGCAGGATCGCGGCGCGAGCCGCCTTGGCCGTTGCGGTCATGGAGGCACTATCCTAGAGAGGAGGAGCCGACCATGCGAATCGAGCTGTACTACTGGCCGTCGATTCAGGGCCGCGGTGAGTTCGTGCGCCTGCCGCTCGAAGAAGCCGGCGCCGACTACGACGACGTCGCGCGGCAGAAGGGTGGCATGAGCGCGATGAAGAAGTTCCTCGCCCGCGAGAAGCCGGGCGCGCTCCCGTTCGCGCCCCCGTTCGTGGTCGTTGACGGCGTCGTGGTGGCGCAGACCGCGAACATCCTCGCCTTCCTCGCGCCCCGGCTCGGCCTGGCGCCGAACGGGGAGGCGGGGCGAGCCGAGGCGAATCAGATCCAGCTCACGATCGCCGACCTGGTGGGCGAAGTCCACGACACCCATCACCCAATCGCGAGCAGCCTCTACTACGAGGATCAGAAGGAAGAGGCGAAGCGCCGCTCCCGTGCTTTCCTCGACGAGCGGATGCCGAAGTACCTGGGCTGGCTCGAGCGTGTGCTCGAGCGCAACCGAGCCAGCTCGGGCAGGTGGCTGGTCGGTGCCAGCCTCACCTACGTCGATCTCTCGGCGTTCCAAGTGATCGAAGGCCTGCGCTACGCCTTCCCGGTCGCGACAGCGCGCTTCGAGCCGATGATCCCGCTCTTGGTCGCGCTGCGCGAGCGCGTCGCGGCCCGGCCGCGCATCGCCGCCTACCTGGCGTCGGAGCGCCGGCTGCCCTTCAACGAGCAGGGGATCTTCAGGCGCTATCCCGAGCTAGATGCGCCGGCGTCCTGAGTCTCGGTAATAGGTGACAGGTTACTAACTCGCTCGAACGAGATAAGTAACCTGTCACCAATTGCGTCATGATGTCCGCAGCGCTCCGGTGACGCCGACCGACCTCCCGATTGGGTCGATCAGGACTCCCGGGTTCATGATCCCGTTCGGATCCACCGCTTTCTTCGCCGCCGCGAGCGCCGCCAGGAACAACGCGGGCGTCTCCTTCTCGTAACCCGGCCGGTGATCACGTCCCACCGCGTGGTGGTGCGTGATGGTGCCGCCGTGCGCGATGACGGCCTCGTTCGCCGCCTGCTTGATCTCGCGCCACTGCGCGAGCGCTCCGTCGAACGTGCCGAGCGCCTGATAGCTGAAGTAGGGCGCCGGCCCGTCGGGGTAGGCGTGGGTGAAGCGACAGGTGATCCTGCCCGGCCGTCCGGTCACTTCACGCAGCACCTTCTGCATCGCCGCCTTGATGCCGTCGTGGAACTCGGCGAACCGATCCCAGGTGCACGCCGACTCGAAGGTCTCGCCGACGACGCCCCACGGCACGGTCACCTCGCGATAGAACGGGGCGCGCAGGAACGCATCGCGCCAGGCGCCCACCGCGCCGCCGCGATGCGACGCTCCGCCGCCGGCCGCCGCCGCTTCCTCCTCCGCGGTCTGGTAGCGGCCGCCGTGGTCTCGCACCAGCTCGAGCGCGCGCGTCATCCAGGCATCGACCGGGTGGTCGGCCGACTCGAAGCCGAGGACCATGGTCGCATGCGTGCCGTCGCTCGCTCCCGCCGACGCGGCCTCCTCGGCATCGAGCAGTCGGCAGTTGGCCGGGTAGAGCCCGGCCTGCGTCAGCGCGCGCACCGCCGCGGCCCCCGCCATCATCGAGTCGAACCGCACCGCGCGCGAGCCCCGGAAGCGCGGCACGTCCTGCAGTCGCATCCAGGCTTCGGTGAGGATGCCGAGAATGCCCTCGGAGCCGAGCACCAGCCGGTCGGGGCTCGGACCGGCGCCGGAGCCCGGCAGGCGGCGCGTCTCCATCACGCCGCGCGGGGTCACCATGCGCGTCGATTCGACGAAGTCGTCGATGTGGGTGTAGAGCGTCGCGAAGTGGCCGCCCGAGCGCGTCACGATCCAACCGCCGAGCGTCGAGTGCTCGAAGCTCTGCGGGAAGTGCCGCAGCGTGTAGCCGTGCGGCTTGAGCTGCGCTTCGAGCTCGGGCCCGCGAGCGCCGGCCTGAATGCGCGCGGCGCGACTCACCCGGTCCACCTCGAGCACCTTGTTCATGCGCTCGAGGTCGATGGTGATCGAGCCGCGGTAGCTGTCGCCCACCGCCGGCTCGACGCCGCCGACGACGCTCGAGCCGCGCCCGTAGGGAATCGCGGCGGCGCCGGCCGAATCGGCCCAGTCGAGCAGCTCGATCACCTGCGCTTCGGTTTCGGGGTAGGCGATCACGTCGGGCGGCTCCGGAACCTGGCGATGGAAGATCCGCACGATGTCGGGATACGAGCGCCCGTAGGCGTGCACCAGCCGCTCCCAGGGGTCGGTGGTGGTGATCGATCGCAGGCTCGCGGGCGGTTGGAGGCGCGGGGCACGCAGCGGAATCTCCTCCGCGCGCGGCGCCGCAGGCCCGCGCATCTCGACGCCGTACCCGGCCGCGTAGCGCTGGCGCAGCGCTTCCTGTTCATTGGCGTCGAGGCCTTGGCCGACGTCGCCCCAGCCCCAGAACTTGCGAAGTGTCTTTTTCTCAGTCATCGACTGCGCCCTCTCGGTCAACGGCGCATTCTGACTCAAGCGAGCTTTCCCGCGAGATGCGAGTGGCGACGCTCGGGCGGTAGAGTGTTTGGTGAGGGAGTAGAACGATGAGCAAGATCCTCCGCGGTGTCGTAGCGGGTTGGGGCGCCAAGAAGCTCGGGGGATGCGGCTGTCTGGGGGTCTTGATCTTCATCTTCTTGTGGTGGCTCCTGGGAGCGACCGGGCTCGAGATCTTCCAGTAGCACCTTCCTTCATCCTCATCGTCGGAACGCATGGCATTCGAGCGAGGGGACCGGATCCTGCTCGCGACGGCGGCCCTTGCGGCGGCTACCTTCGCGGTCTGGTTCGGCGTCGAGCGCGTTAGGTCACCGCTGTCGGCGCACCATGGCGGCACCAGCGCAGCCCCGACGCCCCTCGCGCCAACGGCCGTAGCACCGACGGCCGAGCACGACGTTCACGTCACCGAGCCCGCGATGCCGCAGCCGGCGACTCCCGACCCTCCCGCTCCCGTTCCGCTCGACCAGGCACCTGTTGGCCCGCTGGGCTGGCTCGAGGAGTTGGCCGAGTTGAAACAACGCGGTTTAGTACTACCTGTCAAAGGCGCCGAGCGCTCGCAACTGGTCGACAACTTCGACGAGGAACGCGGTGAGGGTCGCCGCCACGAGGCCATCGACATTCTGGCGCCGCGCGACACCCCGGTGCTGGCCGTGGCCGACGGCACGGTGGCGAAACTGTTCGAGAGCGTCCCCGGCGGACACACGATCTACCAGTTCGATCCCGAGCAACGGTACTGCTACTACTACGCCCACCTCGAGCGCTACGCGCGGGGGTTGAAGGAAGGCGATGCGGTCCGACGCGGCGAAGTGCTCGGCTACGTCGGCACCTCGGGCAACGCTCCGCCCGATACGCCGCACCTGCATTTCGCTATCTACCGGCTCGGTCCCGACCGGCGGTGGTGGGAGGGAGAGCCCCTCAACCCCTACCCGGTGCTGCGCGGCAGCGAGTAGTACGAACCCAACGTCATTCCACGAACAGTACGGGCGTCCCGACCTTTACCAGCCCGGCGAGCCTCGAAGCGTCCCAGTTGGTCAAGCTCACGCAGCCGTGCGACTCGGCGCGACCCACCTGCGACGGCTCGGGGTTGCCGTGCAGCCCGTAGTGTTCCTTGTCGATATCGATCCAGACCACGCCGACCGGGCTGTTTGGACCGGCCGGGAGCATCGCCTTGGCATGGTCGGGTTCGGCGTCCCAGAACAGGTCGGGGTTGTAGCGGAACGTCGGGTTCTCGACGATGCCCTTCACCGTCCATTGACCGATGGGAAGCGGATCCTTCTCGCTGCCGGCGGTGATCGGGGCGAAGAAGATGACCCTTCCTGCGCCATCGACCGCTTCCGCCACCGATTGACTCTTCGACACGGTCACGCTGGCGGCTTCGCCGGCCACGGGGGCGGTGAGGACGTCGGGAACACGAATGGCGTCGCCGGCGACGAACTCCGATCGCGGATTGCGACGGCGTAACAGGTCGGGGTCGGCGTGGAACCGCTCCGCGAGCAGCTCGACGATCGAGGTGTAAGCGAGCGCGGGCAGCGCGGCCCTCGCCATCATGTCTTCGGGAATCTCATCCAGGAACGGTCCGTCCGCGTCTTCCGCGGTGATGGTGTAAGTGGTCAGGGCGTCGCCGGGCATCACCTCGCGCAGCTTCGCTCGGGTTGCGGCATCGACCACGCCGGTCGCCTGGAGGCCGTAGGCGGCCTGGAACGCCGCCAGCGCCTTGCGGGTGTTGGCGCCCGTCCTCCCGTCGATCTCGCCCGGTGAGAATCCGGCTCGATCCAGGGCGACTTGAACCGCTATTGAAGAACCTTCCCTGGAGGAACGTTCAATGTCCGGCTTCGAGGGGCGTTCCTTATCCGCCTCGGCGATGGCCGGGGCGGACAAGGCAAACAGGCAAACGACGGCGATCAGGCGCATTGAGCCTCCAGGACGCTCGACAAAGTTGCAGCGTCGTCAGGTTCGACACGCAAGCAGACTTGCAAGCACGATGCCCAAGGGTTAGGTTTGACCACTGACCGATGCGGGCTTACCTTCTCCGTCGTCTCCTCTTTCTCCTTCCCACGCTTCTCTTCGCCAGCATCATCGTCTTCGTGACCGTGCGCCTGGTCCCGGGCGACGTGGTCGATCTGATGATGGCGCAGAACGACATCTCGGCGGTCCGGGATCGCGCCCGCATCGAAGCCGCCCTCGGCCTCGATCATCCGCTCCACGTCCAGTACTTCCGCTGGGCCGGCGCGGCGCTGCGCGGCGATCTCGGTCGCTCGCTGTGGCGCAACACGCCGGTGGTCGACGTTCTCGCCGAGCGCCTGCCCATCACCTTCGAGCTCGGCGTGCTCGCGCTCGCGATCGCGCTCTCGGTGGCGATTCCGATCGGCGTCTACTCGGCGCTGCGCCAGGACAGTTGGGGCGACTACGTCACGCGCTCGTTCTCGATCCTCATGCTCGCCGTTCCCGGGTTCTGGCTCGGCACGCTGGTAATGGTGTTTCCGTCGGTGTGGTGGCGCTGGGCGCCAGAGCTCGAGTACGCGCGGTTCCTCGACGCGCCGCTCCAGAACCTGCGCCAGATGATCGTCCCGGCGATCATCCTCGGCCTCTCGCTCTCCGCCGTCACCATGCGCATGACGCGCACGATGATGCTCGAGGTGCTGCGCCAGGACTACATCCGCACCGCGCGCGCCAAGGGCCTGTCGGAACAGATCGTGGTGGCTCGTCACGCTCTGCGCAACGGGCTCATCCCGGTGGTGACGCTGGTCGGGCTCCAGGCGCCGCTCTTGATCGGCGGCGCCGTGATCATGGAGCAGATCTTCGTCATCCCCGGCATGGGGCAGCTCCTGCTCGACGCGGTGTCGCAGCGCGACTACCCGGTCGTCTCGGGCGTCTTCCTGGTGGTGGGCACCAGCGTGCTGTTGATCAACCTGCTGGTCGACCTGAGTTACGGGTTCCTCGATCCCAACGTGAGGTACCGGTAGTGGCAGTCGCCGCCCCGCGCTCGCTCGAGCCCGCGATCGAAGCGCCCGCGCGCGGGCCGCTCGCGGAGCTCACGGTCCGGCTCTTCCGCGAGAAGAAGCTGGGAGCCGCGGGCGGCGTCATCTTCCTCGTCTTCCTCGCCTGCGCCGTCTTCGCCGACGTGCTCGCGCCCCACGGCGCCAACGAGGTGGATCTCGTCCATCGCTTCACGCCGCCGAGCTGGGAGTTCCCGCTCGGCACCGATCGGCTGGGCCGCGACATGCTGTCGCGCATCCTCCTCGGCGCCCGGATCTCGATGATCGTCGGCTTCGTCGGCGCCGGGCTCGCAACCGCGATCTCGATTCTGATCGGCGTGGTGTCGGGCTACCTCGGCGGGCGCATCGACATGCTGACGCAGCGCGCGGTCGACGCCTGGATGGCCTTCCCCGACCTCGTCATGCTGATCGTGGTGGTCGCGGTGGTGGGACCGGGAATGCCGCAGATCATAGTCATCCTCGGACTGCTCTACGGCATCGCCGGCTCCCGCATCGTTCGTGGCGCCGTGGTCGCCGTCCGCGAGCACCTCTATGTCCACGCCGCGCAGTCGATGGGGGCGGGAACGCCCCGCATCCTGTGGCGCCACATCCTGCCCAACGTGATGCCCGTCATCCTCGTCCTCTTCACCACGCGCATCGGCGCGGTGATCCTGTCCGAGGCCGGCCTGTCGTTCCTCGGTCTCGGCATACCGCCTCCGGCGCCGACCTGGGGCAGCATGCTCTCTGGCAGCGCGCGCACGTACATGTACATCGGACCCTGGCTCGCGCTGGCGCCCGGGCTCTGCATCACGCTGGTGGTCTACTCGGTCAACGTGCTCGGCGACGCGCTGCGCGATCTGCTCGATCCAAGGATGCGAGGTCTGAGATGAGAAAGCGGCAACGCCGATGGCGTCGCGCGGCGCTGGTGATGGCTCTCGGCCTCCGCACCCTCGCCGTTGCCGAGGACGGCCAGATCGTGGTGTCGCCGCAGTACGGCGGCACGCTCAACCTCGGCACCGTCTACGTCGGCTTGAGCGCGCTCTCCTTCGATCCCTACGACTGGGCCTGGAAGGTCAACCACGACGCTGGGATGGTCTACGAGCTGCTGTTCGCCGCCGATCTCGACCAGAGCGTCAGCCGCGGCGGGCGCTACAGGTTCCAGAGCGAAGGGTGGCTGCCGCCCGACGCGATGCGCGGCGAGCTGGCCGAGAGCTGGGAGTGGGAGGATCCGCTCACGCTGGTCGTGCATCTGCGGCGCGGCGTGCGCTTCACCGGCAAGCCCGGCGTCATGGAGGCGCGCGAGCTCGACGCCGAAGACGTGGTGTGGAGCCAGCAGCGCACCGCCTCGAGCCCCAAGGCTTCGCCGGGCTACTACGATCACATCGAGCGCATCGAGGCGCGCGACGCGCACACGGTGGTCTACCGTTTCAAGCACTTCAATTCCGAGTGGGATCTGCGCAGCGGGTACGGCTACTACGCGGCGATCCTGCCGCGCGAGATGGCCACGGTCGACTCACGCAACTGGCGCAATATCGTCGGCACCGGGCCGTTCCTCCTCACCCGCTTCGTGGAAGGCAGCTCCTCCACCTATCAGCGCAATCCCGACTACTGGGATCGCGAGACGATCGGCGGCAAGGCCTACGCGATTCCCTTCGTCGACCAGGTGATCTACCGCACCATCAAGGACGCCGCCACCCAGCAGACGGCGATCCGCACCGGGAAGATCGACATCCTCGAGGTGGTGCCGTGGCTCGCGGTCGACTACCTCAAGGAGACCACCCCAGAGCTGCAGTGGACACGGTATCTGGGCTCGACCGGTGAGTTCATCGCGCTCCGCGTCGACCGCGAGCCGTTCGACGACGTGCGGGTGCGCCGCGCGCTCAACATGGCGATCGACAAGCGGGAGATCGTCGAGCACTACTACGGCGGCAACGCCGAGCTGTTCGGTTATCCCATGCACCCCGACTTCGAGGGGTACTACCAGCCGCTCGAGGCGATGCCGCCGTCGGTCAAGGAGCTCTTCACCTACGACCCGGTGAAAGCGAAGAAGCTGCTGGCCGAGGCGGGGTTCCCCAACGGCTTCCGCTTCAAAGTCCAGTTCGCCGCCGTCAACTACAACCATGCCGACCTTCTGCCGCTGATCGCCGGCTATCTGGCCAAGGTCGGCGTCACCGTCGAGATCGAGCCGATGGAGTATGCCGCCTACCTTTCGGCGATGACCACCAAAACCCACGCCGAGGGGTACCTGTTGGGGAGCGGCGTCGTCAATCCCGTGACCAGCCTGCGC
Organism: Thermoanaerobaculia bacterium; assembly: GCA_036257295.1. Classification (GTDB taxonomy): domain Bacteria; phylum Acidobacteriota; class Thermoanaerobaculia; order Multivoradales; family Multivoraceae; genus DATAFT01. The sequence continues at coordinate 3,907 of DATAFT010000541.1, read as the reverse complement.
AAGAGCTTCAGGACCGGACAGATCTGGAATCCCTCGATGTGGTCGGACCCCGACTTCGACCGCCGCATCACCGATGCCGATGCGACGCGCGACGAGACCGAGCGCGAGCGCAAGATCAAGGAGCTGAACGTCGAGATGCTCGACCAGGCGCCCTACATCTGGCTGCCGACCGTCTACAACTACATCGCCTGGTGGCCGTGGGTGAAGAACTACGGCGGCGAGCTGCGCGCCGGGGCGGTGCGGCCCGCGCCGATCTACGCGCGCATCTGGATCGACCTCAAATTGAAGAAAGACCTCGGCTTCTGACCGGCCCCGTCCTCTCCGTCCGCGACCTCTCGGTCTCGTTTCGCGGCGCGCGCGGGAGCGTGGTCCAGGCCGTCGACGCGGTCTCCTTCGACGTCGATCCCGGCGAGACGCTCGCCATCGTCGGCGAGAGCGGCTCGGGCAAGAGCGTCACTGCGCTCTCGATCCTGCGGCTGGTGCCGCAGCCGCCCGGCCACCTCGACAGCGGCTCCATCCACTTCAAGGGCGAGGACCTGCTCGCGCTCGACGACGCCGGCATCCGCGCCATTCGCGGCAACCGCATCGCGATGATCTTCCAGGAGCCGATGTCCTCGCTCAACCCCGTGCTCACGGTCGGCACGCAGGTGGGCGAGCCGATCCGCGAGCACCGCGGCACGCCCTGGCGCGAGACCGCGAGCGAGGTCGCCTCGCTGCTCACGCGGGTCTCGATCCCCGACGCCGCGAGCCGACTCGAGTCGTATCCGCATCAGTACTCGGGAGGCATGCGCCAGCGCGTCATGATCGCGATGTCGCTCGCCCTGGCGCCCGAGTTGATCATCGCCGACGAGCCGACCACCGCGCTCGACGTCACCGTGCAGGCGCAGATCCTGGCGCTCTTGAAGCGCCTCACTCGCGAGACTGGGGCGGCGCTCATCCTGATCACCCACGACCTCGGTGTGGTGGCGCGCTACGCCGACCGCGTCGCCGTCATGTACGCCGGGCGGATCGTCGAGAGCGCGACCGCGCGCGAGCTCTACGCCCGGCCGCGCCATCCCTACACCCGCGGTCTGCTCGACTCGGTGCCGCGCCTCGACTCCGACCGCCGCCGCCGCCTGGTGCCGATCGAGGGCCAGCCGCCCGATCTCGCCAACCTGCCGCCGGGCTGCGCGTTCGCGCCGCGCTGCTCGCGGGTGATGCAGCGCTGCCTGGTCGAGCGCCCCGCGCTCGAGCAGGTGGCCGATCGCCACCACCGCGCCTGCTTCGCCGATGTCTGACTCGACGTCGAGCACGGGCCCCGACGAGATCCTCCGGGTCGAGGACCTCCGGGTTCATTTTCCGCTCCACAGCGGCGTGCTGTTCCGCAAACAGGTCGGCGCGGTCAGAGCCGTGGACGGCGTGTCGTTCAGCGTCCGCCGCGGCGAGACGCTGGGACTGGTCGGCGAGAGCGGTTGCGGCAAGTCCACCACGGCGCTAGCCGTGCTGCGCATGGTCGAGCCGACGGCCGGACGCATCGTGTTCGAGGGACGCGACATCACCACGCTCGACCGCGCCAGCATGAGGCCGTTGCGGCGCCGCATGCAGATGGTCTACCAGGATCCGTTCGGCTCGCTCGATCCACGCATGAAGGTCCGCGACCTGGTGGGCGAGCCACTCATCGTCCACGGTATGGCCGACGATCGCGCCGCCTATCGCGACCGCGTCGCCGACCTGATCGAGATGGTCGGCCTGCTTCCCGACATGGCCGACCGCTACCCGCACGAATTCTCGGGCGGACAGCGCCAGCGCATCGCCATCGCGCGCGCTCTCGCGCTCGAGCCCGCGCTGCTCGTCTGTGACGAGCCGGTGTCAGCGCTCGACGTGTCGATCCAGGCGCAGATCGTGAACCTGCTGATGGATCTGCAGGAGCGGCTCGGACTGACCTACCTGTTCATCGCTCACGACCTGTCGGTGGTGCGGCACATCAGCGATCGCATCGCGGTGATGTACCTGGGCAGGATCGTCGAGCAGGCGTCACGCGACCAGCTCTATCGCGATCCCAAGCACCCCTACACCGAAGCGTTGCTCGCCGCGGTGCCGATTCCGGATCCGGAGCTCGAGGCGGCGCGGCCGCAGCAGGTGCTCAAGGGGGAGGTGCCGAGCGTCCTCCACCCGCCGAGCGGGTGTCGATTCCATCCGCGCTGTCCGAAAGCGCTGCCGGAGTGCTCGACCACCGAGCCGCTGCTGCGGCCGATCGGCGCCGGACGCGAGGTGTCGTGCCACCTGCACGTTCCGGCATAGAGCGCCACCGCAAGGACGCCGATGGGCAGTACGATGCTCCGATGCGAGTCGCCGGTCGTCTCGTCGTAGCGCTCGCCTTCATCGGCGCCGACGCATCGGCGTCCGAGACATCGGCGATCGCGTATGCCGAGCTGATCTTCGAGCACGCCTCCTTCAGCAGCTGCCACGCGTCGACGATCGCCGAGGCGCCTTCCGGCGAGCTGATCGCTGCCTGGTTCGGTGGCACCGCGGAGCGTCACCCCGACGTGTCGATTTGGACTGCCCGCCGAGCGTCGGGAGGGTGGACCGCTCCCGTCGAGGTGGCCGACTGCGCCGAGCACGGCATCGACCATCCCTGCTGGAACCCGGTTCTCCACCAGACCGGCCAGGGCCCTCTTCTTCTCTTCTACAAGTCCGGCCCCAGCCCCAGCGAGTGGTGGGGACTGCTGCTTCGTTCCTCCGACGGTGGACGCACCTGGTCCGCGCCGGAACGGCTGCCCACCGGCATCCTGGGGCCGATCCGGGCCAAGCCGCTCGAGCTTCCGGACGGCACGCTGCTCGCGGGCTCTTCGACGGAGCACGACGGATGGCGCCTCCACTTCGAGCGCACCAGCGATCTGGGCCGCACCTGGGAGACCAGCGGTCCGATCCACGACGGCCGCACCATCGCAGCCATTCAACCGGCGTTCCTCACGCACCCAGGCGGTCGGATCCAGGCGCTGGCGCGGAGTCGCCAGCACCGCATCGTCGAGACCTGGTCGGAAGACGGCGGCCGCACCTGGAGCTCGCCGCGAACGACGGGGTTGCCCAACCCCTCCGCCGGCATCGACACGCTGACGCTACCCACCGGTCTTCACCTGCTGGCCTACAACCACACCTCGTCGCTGCCGGGCGAGAAGCCGGCGGCCGGCGTTCGCTCCGAGCTCGATCTCGCCATGTCCGCGGACGGCGTCAACTGGCGCGCGGCTCTGCTGCTCGAGCGTCAACCCGGCGAGTACTCCTACCCGGCGATGATCCGAACGCTCGATGGCCTCGTGCACTTGACGGATACCTGGCGCCGGCGCTCGATCAGGCACGTGGCGATCGATCCCGAGAAGCTCGAGTCTCGGGACTTCGTGAATGGGCGCTGGCCCGACCCTTGACGCCGATGATTCTCGCCGTACGCGACCTCACCAAGAAGTATCCCGGCGTGCTTGCCGTGGACGGCATCTCGTTCGAGATCACCGAGGCCACCTGCTTCGGCCTGCTCGGGCCCAACGGCGCCGGCAAGACGACGACGGTCGAGATGATCGAGGGGGTGACCGACCCGACCTCCGGCGAAATCCTGTTCCGCGGTCGCCCGCGCGACCGCGGCTTCCGCGAGAAGATCGGCATCCAGTTCCAGAAGACTGCGCTGCCCGACTACCTCAAGGTCCGCGACGTCCTCCAGCTGTTCTCCGCGCTCTATCGACATTCGCTGCCGACCGAAGAAGTGGTGCGGCTGTGCTCGCTCGAGGAGTTGATGGGGCGCGCCGCCACCAAGATCTCGGGCGGCCAGCTCCAGCGGCTGCTGGTGGCGCTCGCGCTCATCAACGACCCCGAGATCCTGTTCCTCGACGAGCCGACCACCGGCCTCGATCCACAGGCGCGCCACGGCTTCTGGGACCTG
>DATAFT010000534.1:0-5603 GCA_036257295.1 Thermoanaerobaculia bacterium | reverse complement strand
CAGGTAGCCGATCCCCGGCGCGCGGCGATCGGTCACGCCCGGCTTCGCGACCGACTGCGCCACGAAGAGGAGCGTCCTGGTCGCGAGCGGCCAGCCCGGCACCAGCCCCGAGAGCGGCCAGGCGCCGAGCTTGGGAAGATCGAGACCGGCGAGCGCCGGATGATCGCGCGGGCCGTCGCCGAGCGGCACCTGCCAGGCGATGGTGCCCTGGTTGAGGTCGATCGCGGTGAGACGCGTCCACGGCGGGTTGATCAACGGTAGGCCCTGCGGGCCGAGCACCTCGACGAACTGCGGCATGTAGCGCAGATCGGAGACCTGACGCTCGGACGGTGGCGCGAGCCCCATGGTGCCGAGTCTCGTCTGCGAGGGCACGAACAGGAGACCGCTCTCGGAGTCGAACGCCGCCCCGCTCCAGTTGGCGCCGCCGGCTTGGCCGGGCAACTGCACCATCGCTCGCCTGCCGTCCTGGCCGGCCACGATCGGCGGCGTGAAGAGCGGCCCGCCGACCACCGTCGCGAAGGTGGCGAGCGCCTCCTGCTTGAGCTCCGGCGTGAGGTCGATGAGATCGGACTCGATCAGGCCCTGTCGGTCGAAGGCGGGCGGCTTGGTCGGAAAAGGCTGCGTCGGCGCGGTCCACTCTCCCGGCACCACACTCGTGGCCACCGGACGTTCCTCGATCGGCCACAGCGGCTTGCCGGTGGCACGCTCGAACACGTAGGTGAACCCCTGCTTCGAGACCTGGGCGACAGCCTTCACCGGGCGACCGTCGACGGTGACGTCGACCAGGTTGGGCGCGCACGGGAAGTCGTAGTCCCAGAGCCCGTGGTGCACGGCCTGGAAGTGCCACTTGCGCTCGCCGGTGCGCGCGTCGAGTGCGACCAGGCTCTCGGCATAGAGGTTGTCGCCGGGACGATGGCCGCCGTAGTAGTCGCTCGACGGTGTCGCGAGCGGCAGGAAAACCAGGCCCAGCTCCTCGTCGCAGCTCATCCAGGACCACACGTTGGTATTGCCGGTGTAGCGCCAAGAGTCCTCGAGCCAGGTCTCGTTGCCGAGCTCGCCTGCTTGCGGCACCGTGTGGAACACCCACTTCTTCCTGCCGGTGCGCACGTCGTAGCCGCGGATGTGGCCGGGCGGCTCCGTCTTGTTGAGCGGGAAGTCGTAGCCCGTGTTCCCCATGATCACCGTCTCGGCGCACACGATCGGCGGCGAGTTCATGCCGGTCAGCTCGAGCTGCTTCGGCTCCGCCACGTCGGCGCGCATGTCGACGGTGCCGGCCTCGCCGAACGCGGGGTCGGGCTTGCCGGTCGCGGGGTCGAGCGACACCAGCTGATGAGTACTGGTCACCAGCAGAATGCGCGATGTGGTGCCGTCGCTCCAGTGCTCGAGACCGCGTTGGGTGAAGCCGCCGTGCGTCGGCTTGTGGAGCAGGTAGGCCTTCGGGTCGTGGGTCCACAGCTCCTTGCCGGTGCGAGCGTCGAGCGCGCTCACCAGGTTGAGCGAGGAGACCGCGTAGACGACACCGCCCACCATCAACGGCGTGCCCTTGAGGTTGCCGAAAGGCGCCTTGGTGTCGATGCCGCGGTCGGGCGTCGTCCAGCGCCAGGCGATCTCGAGCTGCGCCACGTTGCCGGCGTCGATCTGCGCCGCCGGCGAGTACTTGGAGCTGGCGCGATCGCCGGCGTAGTGGCTCCACTCGATCGTGGCGGTCGTCGCGCTGTCCTCCGCCGCGTTCGCCGTGCCAATCCAGGTGGCGACGGCGAGCAGAACACAGAGAGCACGGAGGGTGAACCGCCGACCATCCGACCAATTCTCGCGTCTCAAGCCAGGCCCCTTTCCCATCGGCGGTGGGTCCCACCGGTTCGGATGTCCGCGCGGACCGACGATGTGCGACGTGAAGACCGCCCGATTCTAGCGGTTCCCGTAGGTTCGCGCCGCTCCGTCGTGACGGCGCGAGCTTGCGCGCTGCCGTAGACTGCCAACCGTTTCCGCGCCGCGGCCGACGCCTCCATGAGCTCTCCGCCTACCCCACTCGACCCCTCGCGGCTCACCACCGCCGACGGCGGCGTGCTGCCGGCGCTGGGGCTCGCCACCCTCACCGAACGGCCGGGCGCGGTGATCGATCGTTACACCCTGCTCGAGGAGATCGGCTCGGGCGGCTTCGGCTCCGTCTTCCTCGCCGAGCAGCGCGAGCCGGTGGCGCGCCAGGTCGCGCTCAAGGTCCTCAAGCTGGGCATGGACACCCGGCAGGTCATCGCCCGCTTCGAGCAGGAGCGCCAGGCGCTGGCGTTGATGGACCATCCGCATATCGCGAAGGTCCTCGACGCCGGCTCGACCGATGCCGGCCGGCCGTACTTCGTGATGGAGCTGGTGACGGGCGAACCGATCACCGGTTTCTGCGACGCCCACGGCCTATCGCTCGACCAGCGGCTCGAGCTCTTCGTTCAGGTCTGCAACGCCATCCAGCACGCGCACCAGAAGGGCATCATCCACCGCGACATCAAGCCGTCGAACGTGCTGGTCTCGATGCACGACGCCGAGCCGCACGCCAAGGTCATCGACTTCGGGATCGCCAAGGCGATCGAGCAGCCGCTCGGCGGCGAGACCATGCACACCCGGCTCGGCCAGTTCGTCGGCACGCCGCTCTACATGAGCCCGGAGCAGAGCGAGGTCGGCGTCGAAGTCGACACCAGGAGCGACGTCTACTCGCTGGGAGTCCTCCTCTACGAGCTCTTGACCGGCACCACGCCGTTCGCGCCCGAGGGCAGCGACACCACGTCGATGTCCGAGCTCCAGCGCCTGATCCGCGAGGTCGATCCGCCGCGGCCCAGCACCCGGGTCTCCACCGCGACCGGCACGCTGCCCCGGCTCGCGGCGGCGCGCTCGACCGAGCCGCGGCGGCTGCTGTCGCTCTTGCGCGGCGAGCTCGACTGGGTGGCGATGAAGGCGATCGAGAAGGAGCCCGAGCGCCGCTATCAGACCGCGAACGCGCTCGCCCACGACGTCCAGCGCTATCTCGCTGGCGAGCCGGTGGTGGCGGCGCCGCCGAGCGCGACGTACCGCCTGCGTAAGTTCGTGACGCGCAACAAGGGCCCGGTGGTCGCGGCTGCGGTGGTCGCGTTGGCTCTGATTGGAGGTCTCGCCGGCACGCTCTGGCAGTCGCGCGTGGCCGCCGGCGAACGCGACGTCGCACGAAAGGAGGCGGCGCGCGCGACCGCCCTCAACGACTTCATGACGCAGATGCTCCAAGCCTCGAATCCGGAGGTGCAGGGCTCGCACGACGTGACGGTCGTCGAGGTGCTCGCCAAGGCCTCGGAGACCGCGGACAAGACTCTCGCGAGCGAGCCCGACGCTGAAGCCGAGGCGCGCCTGCTGCTCGGCGAGACCTTCCGCTCCCTGGGCAAGACGGACGAGGCCATGGTCGAGCTCGGGCGCGCGGTCGCGCTGCGGGAGCGGGGCGCCGGCGACGACCAAGTCGCGTACTCGAGGACACTCCGCGCCCTGGCCCTGGCCCATCGCGATCGCGGCGAGCTGGACGAAGCGCTCTCGCTCTATCAACGGTCGCTCTCTCTCCTCGCCAGCCGAAACGACGCGGAGATCGCCGAGCAGGTCACCGCCGAGTACGAGCTCGCCCTGGTCCTCAGCCGGGCCTCACGCTTCGCCGAGGCCGAGCAGCACCTCGAGGCGAGCGACGGTCTCCTCGACCGCCTCGCGGACGAGAGCCCGGTGAAACGCGCGCAGATCCTGAGCGCGCGATCGGTCCTCGCCGAGAACTGGAAAGGCGACCTCGACGCGGCCGAGCGCCTGAGCGCGGCAGCGCTCGAGCTCCAGCGGCGCGGCAGCGAGCGTTATCTCATCACCGATGCTCTCAACAATCTGGCATTGATCAAGAACAGCCGAGGCAAGTACGACGAGGCGATCCCGCTCTACGAAGAGGCCATCGCCCTCAACAAGGAAATCTACGGCGATCGTCATCCGGTGGTCGCCGTCAACCTGGAGAACCTCGGCAACGTCTACATGAGGCGAGGCGAGTACGACACGACTCTCGCGCTCCTGGACGAGGTGCTCTCCATCCGCGAATCCGCCCTCGGCCCCGACAGCCTTCCCGCGGCGCGGACGCGATTCAACATGGGAGTGGTGGCGAGCTACAGCGGAGACTTCGCGCGCGCCTTCACGCTGCTCGATGCAGGCCTCGCGATCTTCCGGCGGGAGTACGGAGAACGGACCGTCGAGGCGGCGGTCGGGTTCTTCTATCGAGGTTCGTCGAACGAAGGCCTCGGGCGCTTCGATGCCGCGCTGCGCGACTACGAATCGAGCCTCGCCATCCTCGACGCGCTCGGCAGCAGCCCCACCGAGGTCATGCGACTCAACGCCGTCGAGAGTCTCAGCCGGCTCCGCTGCCGGCAGGGAGTCGCGATGGACCGCGCCCGCGGCGCCGTCGAGCAGGTGCTTGCCGCGCTCGATCGCGGCAACAGCGACCACCAGACCTGGATCGAGCGGTTCGAGAAGCTGCGCGAGAGCTGCGCCGCTCGGTAGTGTCGCCCCTCTGCGCTGCGGCTATCGTCCCGAGGTGCGCGCGGCGGCGGCTTCCCGCTCGAGTAGACGGGCGCCGCGCAGCGTGTTGCCCATGGCGTAGTTGCCTTCGTGGCAGGCGTACTCGTACAACTTGTCGCGGGTGGCAGGCCAGGTGTACTCGCCAGTGTAAGGCGCCTCGTAGTCGCCGCTTTCGACGGTGAACTGGTAGAGCAGCGTGTCGCGATCGATGCGGGTGAAGCGCTCGACCACGTGCTGATCCGACGGCGGCGATGGCTCGCCGAACAGCGTCGCCGCTTGCCAATCCTCTTCGAGAAAGTTCGTGGTGTCTACCACCAGGGTGTCGCCCTCCCACCAGCCGATCGAGTCGCCGGCGCGCGACCGGATCGCGGGCGGGGCGTGCTCCGGCCTGGCGGCGGCGGTGCCCAAGCGGACGATGCGCGTCCAGTGCATCCACTCGATCAGGATGGCGACGTGAGTGTCGGTCTGCACGATGGTCTTCACGTTGTTGTAGTACTTCGGCAGGATCGGGATGGTGGCCTCGAGCGAGAAGATGCAGCGGTCGGCGATCGACAGCGACTCGGGGCCGTCGTAGGGACCGATCGCCTGGTCGAGCCACCAGGCGGTGCCGTCATTCTTCTTTTCGAACGGGAAGAGGCGTTCCCTGCGCTCGCGACCCCTGGGTGTGAGCGGCGGGAAGCGTCCGTTGGGCGGATCGACCAGGAGCGAAGTCCGGTACCCGCCATCGACCATGGTCGCTGCCGTTCCCCGGTCGAAGTAGACGAGATTGTAACCGCCGACGTTGCCGGGCGGCGGGGCCTGGCGATTGGGATCGCTGGGCTTCGAGCCCGCCTCGCTCCAGGCGGCGGCCGCCCGCTCGATCGCCTCGGCTTCGGCCGTGGTGAGGTACAGCCGATCTCCCAGCTCGGGCTTGCGCTCGACCGGCGTGAGCGTCGCGGTGTCATAGGTGCCCGCGAGGTCGGGCCGGCCGTCGGGCCGTCTCGGAATGTCGTTCGCGGGAGCGACCTCGGCTGCGCCCATCCAGAGCAACAGGGTCGAAGCCAGTGAGAGCA
>DATAFT010000483.1:0-7106 GCA_036257295.1 Thermoanaerobaculia bacterium | reverse complement strand
GCGCGCGGCTTCCTCCGGCGGCAGGATGTCGGCCGGGAAGTCCTCGGTCTCGAACACCTGACGGACCTCGAGCTCCTCGCCGGGACCGAAGGGCACTCGCTTCGCCCACTCCATCGCCTCTTCCCTCGACTTCACCTGGATCAGCCAGAAGAGAGCCCTTGCAATTAATCAAACGATCGATTAAATTGACGGCGTGAGCTCGCCACCGCGTCCCGCCCGGTCTCCCGCCGCCCGACGCACCCGCCGGCGCGCCGCGCGCCTCGAGGTCTCCAACCGGCCACCTGGACGGCCGCCCGCCGGCGCGCCCGACCTGCGCCAGAGCCTCCTCGAGGCGGCACGCCGCCTGTTCATCGCCAAGGGGTTCGGCAACGTCGGCACGCGGGAGCTGGCGCGAGCGGCGGGAGTCTCGCCGGCGATGATCCCGTACTACTTCGGCGACAAGCAGGGCCTCTACGACGCTCTGATCGAAGACGCCATCGGGCGCGTGCTCGCCCGCTTGCAGACCCTCGCCGCTCGCGGCGGCGATCGCCGTGAGGACCCCGTCGACGCGTTCCTCACCGCGTATCTCGACACGCTGATCGCCGAGCCATGGATCCCGCAGCTCCTGGTCCGGGAGGTGCTCGCTCACGACTCCCCGCTACGGCGCCGCTTCCGCGAGAACTTCGCCGGTCCGGCGAGGGGCGCGCTCACTTCCCTGCTGGTCAGCGAACGAGACCACGGCCGATTGCGGACCGATCTCGACGTCGATCTGGCGGCGCTGTCGCTGATCGGCATGAGCGTGTTCCCGTTCCTCGTCTACCCGGTGCTCGGCGAGATCTTCGGCTACCGGCTCGACGGCGAGTTCCGCGACCGTTTCCACCGCCACACGCAAACCCTCTTCCTCGACGGGGCGCGTCCGAGGAGCGGATCATGACCGGCCACGCTCGTCGCGCTATCGCCGGGGCCGGCTCGATCGTCCTCGTCCTCGCCTGCGGCGGCAGGGAGGAGGCGCCGTTCGCGGTCGGCACGCTCGAGCGCGATCGCGTCGAGCTGCGCGCCGAGACCGACGACCCCATCGTCGAGATCGTCGCGCGCGAAGGCGACGATCTCGCGGTCGGCGCCCTGGTCCTGCGCCTCGACGACGCGCGGTTGGCGGCACAGCGCGAGCGCGCGCTAGCGCGGCGCGACGAAGCGCGCGCCCGACTCGCCGAGCTGGTGCGCGGACCGCGGCAGGAGCTGCTCGCGGAGGCGCGCGCTCGCCTCGAGGGCGACGACAACGCGGTGGCCATCGCGGAGCGCGAGCTCGAGCGGGCGCGCGACCTCGCGGGCAGCGGCGTCTTCCCCGCGCAGCGCGTCGACGAGCGCCGGCGCGAGTACGACGCGGCGGTGGCTCGCCGCGACGAGGATCGCGCGGCACTCGCCGCGCTGCGCAACGGCACCACGCGCGAAGAGCTCGATCAGGGTAGGAGCGCTCTCGCAGCCGCCGAGGCCGAGCTCGCCGACATCGAGGTTCGGGTCGGGCGACTCGCGGTGACCGCGCCCGTGGCCGGACGACTCGATGCACTCCCCTACGAGCTCGGCGAGCGCCCGCGCGCCGGCGACGTGGTGGCGATCCTGCTCGCCGCCGGAGCGCCCTATGCGCGCGTGTACGTGCCCGAGCCTCTACTGGTCGCCGCGCGGCAGGGTGTCGCCGCGGAAGTCGTCGCCGATGGCGACCCGCGGGTCTTCCGCGGCCGCGTGCGACGGCTGTCGTCGGAGGCGACCTTCACGCCGCACTACGCTCTCACCGAGCGCGATCGAAGCCGACTGTCGTATCTAGCGGAGATCGAGCTCGACGACCCGGCCGCGCGCGAGCTCCCCACCGGCGTGCCGGTCGAGGCGCGCTTTCCGACCGCCGCGGTCGCGGAAGAGGAGCGATGAACGGCGAAGCCGCCGTCGTCACGCGCGGGCTCACCCGCCGCTTCGGCGCCGTGCTCGCCGTCGATCACGTCGACCTCGAGATCCCGAAGCGCCGGGTGTGGGGCTTCCTCGGCCCCAACGGCTCGGGCAAGTCGACCACCATCCGCATGCTGTGCGGCCTGCTCGATCCGACCGAAGGCGAGGTGAAGGTGCTCGGCCTGGAGATGCCGCGCGACGCCGAACGGTTGCGCCGTCGCATCGGCTACATGACGCAGCGCTTCTCGCTCTACGAAGACCTCTCGGTGCGCGAGAACCTGAGCTTCATGGCCGAGATCTTCGGCGTCGAGCGGCGCCGCCGGAAGGCGCGCATGGTCGAGCTGATCGATCGCTACGAGTTGGAATCGTTCGCCGCGCGCCGCGCGGGAACTCTGAGCGGAGGGCAGCGCCAGCGGCTGGCGCTCGCCGCCGCCACGCTGCACCGTCCCGAGCTGCTCCTCCTCGACGAGCCGACCAGCGCGGTCGATCCGCAGAGCCGCCGCGAGTTCTGGCAGTCGCTGTTCTCGATCGTCGACGACGGCGCCACCGTGCTGGTGTCGACGCACTACATGGACGAGGCCGAGCGCTGCCACGGGCTCGTGATCCTCGACGCCGGGCGTGTGGTGGCGTCGGGTACGCCGCGCGAGCTGATGGAGGCGGTGAAGAGCGCCGTAGTCGAGATCGAGACCGCCGACACGCAGGCGGCGCAGCAGCGACTCGAGGGGCAGTCCGGCATCGAGAGCGTGACCCAGCTCGGCAGCCGATTGCGCGTGCTGGTCGCGGCCGAGGTCTCCGATCCCGAGGCGCAGGTCGAGCGCCGACTGCGCGTCCAGGGCTCGGACGCGGTGGTGCGGCTCGCGCGGCCCACGCTCGAGGACGTTTTCGTGGCGGCGACTGCTCCGGCCCGCGCGAGTCGCGCCGCCGCGCGCGCTTCGTAGGCGCGCCATGGAGTCCTTGCGCCGCATCGCCGCCATCCTGTGGAAGGAGCTGCGCCAGCTTCGCCGCGACCGCCTCACGTTCGCCATGATCATCGGCATTCCGACCATCCAGGTGCTGCTGTTCGGCTATGCCATCCGCCAGGACGTCCGGCACCTCCCTGCAGGCATAGCCGACCTCGCTCACACCCAGTCGTCGCGGCAGCTCCGTCTCGACGCCGCCGCGTCGCAGGTGGTCGACATCGTGAAGGAAGCGGCGGGCGCCGGCGAGCTCGAAGCGATGCTCGAGCACGGCGAGATCGCGGTCGGGATCTACGTGCCGCCCGACTTCGAACGACGGCTGATCGACGGCCGGCCGGCGGCGCAGTTGTTGATCGACGGCAGCGATCCAGTCTACGGCCTGACCGCGAGAGCGCTGGCCGAGCTACCGGTGGGGCCGCGGCGCGGCGTCGCGGCGGGCCGCGGCGCGCCGACCTTCGAGCTGCGCACCTACTACAACCCCGAGGCGCGCTCCGAGGTGAACATCGTGCCGGCGCTCATCGGCGTCATCCTCACGCTAACGATGGTGCTGTTCACGGCGGTGGCGATCGTGCGCGAGCGCGAGCGCGGCAACCTCGAGCTCCTGATCACCACTCCGGTGCGATCGATCGAGCTCATGGCGGGCAAGATCGTGCCCTACGTGCTGATCGGCCTGGTGCAGGTGACGCTGATCTTGATCGTGGGCGCCGCCGTCTTCCAGGTGCCCGTGCGCGGCCGCGTCGTCGATCTCTACCTCGCGGCGCTGGTATTCATCGCGGCCAGCCTCTCGCTCGGCCTCCTGATCTCGACCGCGGCAAAGACTCAGTTCCAGTCGGTGCAGATGACGGTCTTCTTCTTCCTGCCGTCGCTCCTGCTGTCGGGATTCATGTTCCCGTTCGTGAGCATGCCCGCTCCCGCCCGCTTCGTCGGGGAGCTCCTGCCGCTCACCCACTTCGTGCGCATCGTGCGCGGGATCGTGCTGCGCGGGGCGCCGTTGGGAGACCTCAGCGGCGAGATCTGGCCGCTGCTGGCGTTCTTCGCCTCGAGTCTGACCCTCGCGATCTTGCGCTTCAGGAAGCGGCTGGACTAGTATCCGTCCCTGTCCTCGCGGGCCGTTGTCCTACCTAAAGCCTAGTTCGGGGCGTAGCTCAGCCTGGTAGAGCGCACGGTTCGGGTCCGTGAGGTCGGAGGTTCGAATCCTCTCGCCCCGACCATTTCCTCTCGCGCGGTCCTCCGCGCCAAAGTAATCAGCTTTGAAAAAGTGCTAGACAGCACTTTTTCAAAGCCAGCGCTTGCGGCGTTTGTAGTGCTTGACGTCGCGGTACGACTTGCGGTGGCCCACCTCGGTCAGCCCGAGATAGAACTCCTTGACGTCCTCGTTGGCGGCCAGCACGGCGGGCTCGCCTTCGAGCACGACGCGGCCGCCTTCCATGATGTAGCCGTAATCGGCGATCTCGAGCGCGAGCGTGGCGTTCTGCTCGACCAGAAGAATCGTGGTCCCTTCCTCCTGGTTGATGCGGCGGATGATCGAAAAGATCTCGTGCACCAGGAGCGGTGCCAGGCCCAGTGACGGCTCGTCGAGCAGCATGAGGCGTGGCTTCGCCATCAGGGCGCGGCCGATGGCGAGCATCTGCTGCTCGCCGCCCGATAGATAGCCCGCCTGCTGGCGCGGGCGCTCTCGCAACCGCGGAAAGTAGCGATAGACCAGGTCGAGGCTCGCGTTGATCTGCGAGCGGTCGCGCCGCGTGTAGCCGCCGGCGAGCAGGTTCTCTTCACAGGTCAGGTGCTCGAACACGCGGCGCCCTTCCATCACCTGGAAGATGCCCCGGCGCACGATCTCGGTCGCGTCGAGACGGTCGAGGCGCTTGCCGTCGAGCTCGATCGAGCCGTCGGTGACCTCGCCGTCCTCGGCCTCGAGCAGGCCCGAGATCGCCTTGAGCGTGGTCGACTTGCCGGCGCCGTTGGTTCCGAGCAGCGCGACGATCTTCTTCTCCGGTACCTCGAGGGACAGTCCCTTGAGCACCAGAATGACGTCGTTGTAGATGACCTCGATGTTGTTGAGGCGCAGCACGCTAGCTCCGCGAATGGTGTCTACCATTCGCTCCGTAGCTGTCTTTTCGGCGCCGAGGACGGCGCGTTCGTGGCTACCAGTTCGCCTCGCGGACGTCCGTCATCGGCGCCCACTTGCCGCCCTCGACCTTGTACATCCGCATGCCGCGCATGCCATGGTGGTCGTCGGGCGAGAAGGTGATCGGTGGCGTCACGCCCCCGGTGTCGAAGTTCTGGATCGACTCCAGCGAAGCCTTGATGTTCTCTCCGGTGAGCTCCTTGCCGTCAGCGACGGTCCGGCGCACTCCTTCCATCATCACCCGCATCATGGTCCAACCCTGGCCGAAGAGCGGGCCCTTCTCCTCGATCGTGGATCCCTTGGCGACGACGTAGGCGGCCGCGTCGTCCAGGCCGGTCACACCCGCGCCGGGCGGCGCGAACAGCATCGATCCGATCAGCCCCTCCGCCGCGGGGCCGGCGAGCCGGGTCATCACGTTGTTGGTGCACCAGTTGAGGCAGAAGAACGCCGCCTGGAAACCGAGGTCCTTCGCGTTCTTCATCGCCACCGAAGCCGGACCCGACGTGTTCTGGAACACCACGTACTGCGCGCCCGACTCGCGGATCTTGGTGATCTCGGCAGTGTAGTCGGTCGAGCCGCGCGGCATCTCGTGCTTGTCCAGTCGTATGCCCTTGCTCGCCGCGTAGTCGCGTCCGCCCTGCTCGTAGGGCGAGAGGCCGAACGGGTTGGGCGCATGCATCAGCGCCACCACTGGTCCGGCGCCTCCTGCCGGGTGGTTCTCCTTGATCCAATCGAGGACGATCACCAACTGGTCGCTGTAGCTGGTGCCGAGGAGAAAGTTGTAGGGCGCTTCCTTGGGGTCGCCCAGCACGTGCGAGAACGACGCCGAGGCGAACGGCATCTTGTCCTCGGCGACCCGGCCGCGCAGCGCCTCGGTGTCGCCGGTTCCCCAACCCATGAACGCGACCACGCCTTCCTGCACGAACTGCGAGTAGAGCTGCTCGGCGAGATCGACCTTGTAGGCGTAGTCCTGGAACACGAGATCGATCTGGCGATTCTCCAGGCCACCCTTGGAGTTGAGCCAGTCGACGTAGGCGCGCAGACCTTCCGAGTAGGCGGTGCCGACGTCGGAGGTGGCGCCGGTGAGGTCGAAGATGGCGCCAATCTTGATCGGCGCGCCGGCTGTCGTTCCACCACCTCCCCCTGCGTCTTCACCGCCACCGCCGCAAGCGACCGTGAGCACGACCGGAAGCACGAGCCACGATTGGAGTGCAGAACGCATGTTGACCTCCGGAGAAGAGAGCGCTGGGAGTTTACCGAGCGTACGGCTAGTAGGAGAAGGGCCACACCTTGAAGTAGTCCTTGACGTTGCGCCAGAGCTTCGCCAAGCCCTGCGGCTCTAGCACCAGGAACAGGATGATCACCAGGCCGAACGCCGCCTGCTGCACCGCTGGCAGCACCGCGGCGAACGCCGGCGTCACGCCCTGGAGCGCCCGCCCGATGGTGTTGATCATCGCCGGCAGCAGCAGGATGAACGCGGCGCCGAAGAAGGAGCCCGAGATCGATCCCAGCCCGCCGATGATGATCATCGCGAGATACAGGATCGAGGTCTCGATGGTGAAGCGCTCCCAGGTGACGATGGTGCGGTAGTGCGCCACCAGAGCGCCGGCCAGACCGACGAAGAACGACGACGTGGCGAACGCGTAGAGCTTGTAGCGGAACACGTCGACGCCGAGGGCGGAGGCCGCGATGTCCTGGTCGCGGATCGCGACGAAAGCGCGGCCCACGCGCGAGCGGAACAGGTTGGCGACGAAGAGCGCGGTCGCCGCCGCCGCCAGCAGCGCGATCCAGTAGAAGCGAAAGTCGGTGTTCATGCGCTGCCCGAACAGGGTCGGCGCCGGTACCACCAACGCCTCGGTGCCGCCGGTGAGACCGGTCCAGTGGGTGACCAGCCATTCGACGATCTGCTGCGCCGCCAGCGTCGCGATGGCCAGGTAGAGACCCTTCAGCCGCAGCGACGGCAGGCCGAACACCAGGCCGACCGCAGCGGTGATGACCGCCGCGAGCGGGATGGACGCCCAGAACGGAATGCCCATGCGCGCGGTGAGGATCCCCGCCGAGTAGGCGCCGACCGCCATGAACGCGCCCTGCCCCATCGAGATCTGCCCGGT
>DATAFT010000467.1:0-4138 GCA_036257295.1 Thermoanaerobaculia bacterium | reverse complement strand
TCGACCGCCTTGCCCGCGATCGCGACTCGATCGCCGCGGTCCTCGCAGAACAGCTCGCCGCCACGGCTCGACACCTGGAGCGCGTGCAGCTTCGTTCGCTTGAGTCGGCGACTCCAGTACGGCACCAGCGTGCAGTGCGCGGAGCCGGTCACGGGATCCTCGTCGATGCCGGCGCGCGGCGCGAAGAACCGCGACACGAAGTCGCTGCGGTCGCCCGGCGCGGTGGCGATCACGGCGAACGCTTCGAGGGCGCGAAGCTTGGCGAAGTGCGGACGCAGCGCCTCGACGTCAGCCTGACGCGGGAAGATGGCGAGCAGGTCACGCGCGGCCAGGACCGCCGCCGGCGCGGCGCCGAGAGCTTCCGCGAGCTGGTCGCGATCGAAGTCGATCGCCGCCGGCGGCCGCGCCGGAAAGTCCAGCGTCAGCAGATCGTCGTCCCGCGTCACGCTCAGGGTGCCCGCCTGGCGGCACTCGAACACTACTTTCGAATCGCGCGAGTAGCCGTGATGAAACAGGACGTGTGCCCCGGCCAGCGTGGCGTGGCCGCACAGATCGACTTCGATCTCGGGAGTGAACCAGCGCAGCTCGAACGCGTCGCCGCTCGGGACGATGAACGCCGTCTCGGACAGGTTGTTCTCGCGCCCGATCGCCTGCAGCGTGCGATCGGGCAGCCACGACTCCATGACGACCACGGCGGCAGGGTTGCCGCCGAACAGCTCGCTGGTGAAGGCGTCGAGCTGGAAGATGGGCAGCTTCATCTCATTGCAGCTCGACTTCGAGCCCACCCACCATCCTGGCGAAGAGGTTGTAGAGCGCGGCCGAGATGGCGCCGATGACCAGACCCAAAACGCCGTAGAGCAGCGGGAAGAGGATGATCGCGCCGACGCCGAAGAGCGGGCCCAGAAAGGCGGGCGGCGCGTCGGGACTGTCGGCGGCGAACTGCGAGGCGAGACCCATGCCGAGCAACGACAGGAGTCCGAAGATGACGCCGAAGATGAGCCCCATCGCGCCGTACATCGCCCCCGAGAGCTTGGCCGCCGATCCGATGCCGATCCGATTGAGCCTCATTCGATCCTCCTCTAGGCGACCGATCCGGTCCGCCGGATCGGATCGCCCAATGTGAAGCTAGCAGGGCGCTGACATACTGCCTCTCTCAGCGCCCTGCTAGTCATCTACCGAACGCCGAGACCAGGTCACGGAATCGAGCGATGTCGCTCACGAACGTGAAGGTTCCTTGCTCGCGCATCTCCCGGGCAGCACGCATGAATCCGCCCAGCGCGGCGCCGGAGAGCGCGCCACCTACGCTGATGCGCTTGACGCCGAGCGCCTGAAGCTCGTCGAAGCTCTGGGTCATGCCCGGCATTCCGATCATCACGTTGATCGGGAGCTCGACGGAACGGACCACGGTTGCGATGTCTTCACTCTTCGCCAGCCCCGGGGCGAAAAGGACCTCGGCGCCCGCGCCTTGGTAGGCCTGAAGGCGCCGGATGGTGTCGGCGAGATCGGGCCTTCCGGCGATGAGGTTCTCCGCACGCGCCGTCAGCACGAAGGGATGAGGCAGCGAGCGCGCCGCCTCCGCGGCGGCCCGAACGCGCTCGACCGCGTGGGCGAGCTCGTAGACGGGAGCGTCGCGTCGACCGGTCGAGTCCTCGATCGAACCGCCGGACAGGCCCGCCGCCGCGGCGAGGCGGATGGTCTCGGCTGCGTCCTCGGGCGAGTCGCCGAAGCCGTTCTCGAGATCGCCGCTCAGCGGCAGGTTGGTGGCGGCGGCGACGACGCGGACGTGCTCGACCACCTGGTCGCGCGTCACCCCGTGATCGAGGCGACCGAGGGTCGCCGCAAAGCCGGAACTGGTGGTGGCCAGCGCCTCGAAGCCCAGGTGCTCCAGCAGTCGAGCTGTGCCGGCGTCGTAGGGGTTGGGGATGATGAACGCGCCCTCGCGCTGATGGAGCGCGCGGAAGGCGGCGCCCTTTTCCGCCGGTGTGCGAGGCGTCTTCCCGGCGGCCGAGGCCGGCGCCGTCATGCCGACCTCCGCAGCCGCTCTTCGAGGAACGCGAGCACTGCCGCGGCGCCTTCACCTCCCGCCTTGGCGTGCGCGATCAGCGGAATGCCGTGCGGACCCGCGACGTGAACGACGTCCTGACGAGCGGCGACCGCGGCTTCCACCACGTCGAGGTACCCGAGCATGGCGGCCGCGAAAACGTCGAGGCGCGCGCCGTGATCGAGCAGGAAGAGCGCGATGTCGCGGCGGCCCACGTGCGCGGCGGCGCCCAGTCCGGTCTCCCAATCGCCTCCGCCCCAGTCCCAGGTGGCGTTCACGATCGCGGGCTGGGACTCGACCAGCGCGCGAACGCGATCGAGATCGCCGTGCGACTTGCCGACGAACTCCTGGACCAGGGCTGCATCGAGTCGTGGCTTCGCATCCATCAGACTCTCCTTCTGAGTAAGCTGCTTCAGAGCCGCTCGAGCTGCTCGACCGTGCGTCGCTCGACCCGATTGCCGGTGTTCCGCGTCGAAGCGGGCTCGAAGAGGAGGACGTGGACT
This sequence comes from Thermoanaerobaculia bacterium, assembly GCA_036257295.1. GTDB lineage: Bacteria > Acidobacteriota > Thermoanaerobaculia > Multivoradales > Multivoraceae > DATAFT01. The sequence continues at coordinate 1,594 of DATAFT010000467.1, read as the reverse complement.
TCACGCTCGGCGACCGGGCGATGCTCGACGCCGCGCGGCACCACGATCATCTCGCCTCGCTCGACCCAAACCTCGCGATCGCGAAAGTCCATGCGAAAGCGACCGTCGAGGACGAGAAACAACTCGTCCTCGTCGTCGTGGTGATGCCAGACGAACTCACCTTCGAACTTGACCAGCTTGACCTGCTGGCCGTTGAGGTCGGCGATCACCTTCGGCGACCAGTGGTCGTTGAAGAGCGCGAGCTTCGAAGCGAGATTGATCTTCTCCATCGCGTCCTCCGCGGCAGCGCTCGAGATCGGCGCTCGGTCGCGAGATCGGGGTCGGGAATCAACATTGTAGTGCTAGTCCGCGATCGGCGAACGCGCCCGCCCGCGGCGTCGCCCCGCTGTTATCGAGCGACATACCGGTACAGTTCCAGCCAGCGCGCTCCGATCGCGGAGGGGTCGTGGTGGCGCGCGAGCTGGCGCCGCCCCGCAACGACCAGTGCCTTCCTCCGATCGGGATCGTGGGCGAGTTTCTCGATGGCGAGGGCGAGCGCGGCCGGGTCGGACTCGCGCAGTAGCGCGCTCTCGGCGCCATCCTCCAATCCGGCCGCTGCCGCTTCGGTAGCCACCACCGGAACGCCGCGCGACCAGGCTTCGAGGATCTTCATTCGCACTCCCGAAGCGACGCGGACGGGGACGACGTGCATCCCTTCGGTGGGGAAGAGACTGCTCGATTCAGCGGCGCGTCGGTGGGCGCTCGCGGCGCGCGGCAATCGTTTGCCGTCGGCGCCGAAGAGATGGAGCTGCGCGGCGGGCAAACGATCGAGGACGAGCGGCCAGACGCGCTCGACGAACCAGCGCGCGCCGTCGTGATTCGGACTCCACCCGCCGGCGGCGATGGCGAGCGCCGGCGTTCCCGGCAGAGGATCTCCCGCTTCGAGCCGCTCGGGAAAGGGAGCCGCTAGGTGGACGACTTCACCGCGGCCGCTCGCCAGGTTCGAGAGCCGCCGGCTGTCGGTTTCGGTGAGCGCCGCCGTCGCGGCCGCGCTCGCTACGGCACGGCCTTCCCAGCGCCGCAGCAGTGCGGCCTGAAACAGGAGCCACGGGGCAGCGAGCGGCATCGCGCTCGCGGCGGCGGTCCACAGATCACTCTCGACGTTCTGGGCGCGCAGCACGATGGGGATACCGCGCTGGCGCGCCGGCGCGAGCATGGGCATGGCCTGGAGCTGCTCGGCGTGCGCGACGTCGAACGGCCGCTCGGCGACGAGACGCTCGACCGCCTCGAGGGAAGCGTCGTTGGTCTGACGAACGATGGTGGCGGGCGTTCCCGGTCGCAGCAGTGTGTAGATCCACGGTAGCGCGCGTCGCGCCACGACGACGTGGTTGGCGGCTTCGACTCCGTTGCGCGCTGAATGAGCGGCGCCGGCACTGTCCTCGTGTTGCGGGCACACCAGCGTGACCTCGGCTCCTGCGTCGGCGACGGCGCGCAGCGTCTCGGCGAGCACCAGGCGTCCGCCGTCGGTGGGCGGCCACGGGCACTTGGTGGCTACGACCAGGACGCGCGGGCCGCTCGCCATCTCTCAGCTCCGGCGCGGTTGTGGCAGACCGGT
>DATAFT010000412.1:0-1646 GCA_036257295.1 Thermoanaerobaculia bacterium | reverse complement strand
GATCGCCACTTCGCGAGCGACGTCACGATGAAGGCGCTGCGCGTCCGCCAATTGGCGCAGCAGGAGCTCGATCGTGCGCCCGCCGAGCATCGCGAGTGGATCGAGGGTTACACCGCCGGCTACAACCTGTACCTGCGCGAGGCCGGAGCGGCTCAGGTGAAGGGCTGGTGTCAAGGGGAGCCCTGGGTGCAGGAGATCACGGCGGCCGACGTGGTCGCCTACCGCCGGATGCTCGGGCTGACCGCGCCACGTTTCGCGACCATGATCGCCACCGCGCAACCGCCCGCGAGCGCGAACGAGATCCCGTCCGCCAGCGGCGGCGGCTCGACCGCAGCCGCGGCATCGGCCTCGCGGCCGCGGCACGACGAGTTGGCGGACGCCATGGATGCGCAGCTGGCGTCGAACGGGTGGGCGATCGGGTCGGAGCGCTCCGAGAGCGGTGGCGGCATGCTGGTCGCGAATCCGCACTATCCCTGGGAAGGGTCGAACCGATTCTGGGAGAAGCACCTCACCATCCCGGGGCGACTCGACGGCTACGGGGTGAGCCTGCTCGGCGCGCCCGGCATCTCGATCGGCTTCAACGCCAACGTGGCCTGGACCCACACGGTGTCGGCGGGACAGCGCCATACGCTCTATCGGCTGCGACTGGCGGACGACGATCCGACGGTCTACCTCTACGACGGCGAGCGCCGGCCGATGCGCAAGGAGACCGTCGAGGTCGAGGTGCTCGGCGACGACGGTGCCACCAAGGCCGAAACCCGCATCGTCTGGTTCTCGCACTACGGACCGATCCTCGACTGGCCCGATCTGCCGTGGACCGCGCGGTCCGCTATCACCTACCGCGACGCCAACGAGGCGAACGACGACAGCACCGCGACCTACCTCGCGATGATCGAGGCGCGCGACATGGACCAGTTCCAGAAGGCGCACGAGGAGCTGCAGGGCATCCTGTTCGTCAACACCATCGCCGCCTCGAGCGACGGGCGCGCCTGGTACGCCGACGTCTCGGCTGCGCCCAACCTGAGTGAGGCGACCGTCGCCGCTTGGCGCGAGCGGCTCGCCGGCGACGCCGCGGCGCGCGATCTCTACGACAAGCGGGGCATGATCCTGCTCGACGGCTCTTCCTCGCGCGACGAGTGGGTCGCCGACGATCGCGCACGCGACGCCGGTGTCGCGCCCTATGCGGCCGTGCCCAAGCTCGAGCGCCGCGACTACGTCTTCAACGCGAACGACAGCTACTGGACGCCGCACGCGCAGGAGCGTCTCGAGGGCTTCTCGCCGGCGCACGGCGCGGAGCGCGCGGTGCGATCGCTGCGCACGCGCCAGAACATGACCACGCTCTCCGACCTGAGCCCGACCGGTCCCGCGGGCGAAGACGGCAAGTGGAGCCTTGCCGAGATCGAAGCGGCGGCCCTCTCCAATCGCAGCTTCACCGCGAAGCTGCTGCTGCCGGAGCTGGTCGAGCGCTGTCGCGCGACACCCTTGGCGAGAGTCGACGGCAAGAAGGTCGATCTCGCGCGCGCCTGTGAGGTGCTGGCTGGCTACGACGGTAAGCTCGATCTCGACAGCAAGGGCGCGGTCCTCTTCCGCGAGTGGATCACCCGCTACGAGCTTACGGACCTGCGCGGCAAGGGAGCGCTCTACGC
>DATAFT010000360.1:0-2192 GCA_036257295.1 Thermoanaerobaculia bacterium | reverse complement strand
GTTCTTGCCGAAGGTGTCGTAGTACTGGCCCGCAGCGGGCACGGCCGACGAAGCGATCCAGGCGACGGCGAGCAAACCGAGGCCCACCGCGCGTCTCCGTCCCCCCATACGTCCTCCGTTCCAGTCGACCGATCCGGTCCGCCGGATCGGGCGCCAATGTCATCAACTAGCAGGGCGCTGACGCAATCCCTTTCTCAGCGCCCTGCTAGTCCGTCAGGAGAACCCGCGTCGCCGCCACTCGCTTCTGCACGAAGATCCCGAGCAGGCGATCCTCGAGCGCGTACAGGTTCTCGAACATGCCGACCAGCGGGTCGGCGCGCTCGCCCTCGAATCTCTTGAAGTCCTTGAAGTTGTCGGTGTAGAGCTGTTCGCCGGTCTGGCCGTCGAACACCCGCACCACGATGTCGTACTCGAAGCCGGTCTGCTCGACCAGCACCTGCCGGTAATAGGTGCGGCCGTCGAAGGGCGAGACGTATTCCTCCGTGCGGTAGCCGCTGCGATCCTGGATGTCGAAATCGAGGCTGCCGACGAGGATGAGGTCGGCCTGGGTGCGCTCGCCGATCACGCGCCAGAACTCGGCGTCGCGCGCCAGCATGCGCAGGTCGTAGGTGGGGTAGTCGATCGGCCCCGACTCGACGATGTCGAGGTCGGTGTCGCGCTTGAGGATCTTGAGCAGGTAGCGCTGGAACTCCTGCTGCACGTCGATGTTCGAGCCCTCGATACGACCTTCACCCTCCTGCCGCACGACGATGAACGGCGCCGGGAGGATGCTGTGGCGGTTGGCGAGATCGAGACGGGCGCGGACGGGCAGCGTGAGCTTGACCTCGACCGAGCCGGCGCGCGCGGCCACGCTGCCGGCCAACGACGCCACCAGCAGCAATCCGGCGGCAACCAGGAACGAAGACCGGCGCGATCTCATCGGCTAGCCCTCCGGCAGGCAAGAATCGCACCACGCCGCGCGTGCGATCGCAATGGGGAAGCGACTACGGGATCCGTCACCGAACGAGGTCAGTCCCGTCCCCTCGTGGTCACGATGGGTTCACGGGCGCACCCGGCGGCTCATCGGGCGATTGCGGCTCGTCGAGCGGTGTGGTCGGCAGCGGCTTGCCCGGCTCGCCGTCACCCGCCGTCGCCGGCTGCTCGTCGTCGCCGGTCGGCGACCCTGGCTGGTCGGGTTTGAAGCTCTGGTAGAACTCGACGAAGCGCGAGTAGTTGCGCTTGAGACCCACGTTGCGCGGATCCTGATCGAGTGCCTTCTTGTAGTAGGTGTGCGCCTGGTCGAAGAGACCCAGCGCCTCGTACGCGACCGCGATGTTGTTGAGTACCGAGGCGCGGCTGTCACCGAGTCGTTCGGCCTGACGGAACCGGAACAGCGCCTCGCTCCACAACCCTCGCCGCGCCATATCGACGCCGAAGTCGACCTGTCCCTGAGCGCGAGGAGGCTTCTCCTTCGCTTCGACCGAGGTCGCGAGCAGGACCGAAAGCGCCAGAATGCCGAGGCGGAATCTCATCGAATCGGAATGTTCACAGCCTCTCAGGCCGTCTGGGCAGTATACACGCGCCACTGCGCCGCACGTTGACGCCGCCCGATCGCGTCCTAGCGAGCCATGGACCCTGCGGTCCGCCGAGCGGTCCTGGTGGCGCTCAACGCTCACCAGGATCTGTCGCGGGAAGCGATCTGCCGTCTGGCGCTGGCGGTCGACGCCTGGGCGGCCGGTTCGGCCGCCAGCTCGTCGCCGGTGACTGGGGAATGGGTGGAGGCACTGCGCGTCTCGCCGCGAGCGCTGGGGGTGGCGATGGAGCTCGCGCCCCGAGCGCCGGAGATCGCGAGCGGCCTCCTCGCCGACGCGGCGGCGCGCGGTCTGCGCGTGACGGTGGCGGGCGACGACGACTATCCGCGCGCGCTCCGCGAGCTGCAGCTGCCGCCGCCCGTCCTCTACTGTCGCGGCCGACTCCCGGATCGGCCCGCGATCGCGATCGTCGGCTCGCGCGCGGCCGATCCCTACGGTCTCGAAGCGACCGCCTTCTTCGCGCACGCGCTGGCGCGCGCTGGTCTCACCATCGTCTCCGGATTCGCCCGCGGCATCGACACCGCGGCGCACCGCGCCGCCCTGCGCGACCCCAGCGGCTCGACCGTCGCCGTGCTCGGCTGCGGGCTCGACGTCGACTATCCACGAGGATCGGCGCGGCTG
>DATAFT010000308.1:0-8410 GCA_036257295.1 Thermoanaerobaculia bacterium | reverse complement strand
GCAGGGCTTCAACCAGGTGGCGAGCGTCATTCGTCGCGAGCGCGCCGCCGAGCTGCTCCGGCAGCTCGACAAGGAGCTGCTGGCGGGGGCGGCGCGACAGGCGAGAGTCCCATGAGGCACTGGCCGATCAAGCTCTCGCTCGTGCTTGGTGTGGCGGCCCGCGCGGCCGGTGCCGGCGCCGCCGAGCTCGAGGACAGCGCCAGCCTCGCCGCTGCCCACGCCGCGACCCTCCACGACTACTGCCAGACCTGTCACAACCCCAAGCTCAATGCGGCCGGGTTGACACTCGAGACGTTGGACCTCGACCGCGTCGGCGTCCAGGCGGAAGCCTGGGAGAAGGTCGTGCGCAAGCTGCGCACGCGGGCAATGCCGCCGCCCGGGAAGCGTCGCCCCGACGACGCCGCCTACGAATCGCTGGCGTCCGCGCTCGAAAGGTCGCTCGACCGCGCCGCGGCGGCGAACCCGAACCCGGGCCGGCCGCTGCTCCATCGGATGAATCGCGCCGAGTACGCGAACGCGGTCCGCGACCTGCTCGCGATCGAGGTCGACACCAGCGATCTGCCGGCAGACGACTCGGCGTACGGTTTCGACAACGTCGCGGACGCGCTGGGGGTCTCGCCGCTCCTGCTCGAGAGCTACATGACCACCGCGCGCAAGGCGAGCCGGCTCGCGATCGGCAACGCCACTCCGGCTCCGATCACGACCACGTACAAGACGCCCGAGGACCTGACGCAGGACTATGCGTTCGCGGCCCTTCCACTCGGCACGCGCGGAGGCATTCGCATCGACGAGTACCTGCCTGCGACCGGCGAGTACGAGATCCGCGTGCGCCTGCGCCGCCAACCGACCGGACAGATCCGCGGCATCGGCGAGGAGCACCGAGTCGAGCTCGCGGTCGACGGCGAGCGCGTCGAGCTGTTCGCGGTGGGATCCGAGGACGCCTACAAGCCGTTGATCGTCAACTCCCAGAACCCGACGCAGACGCTCAGCAAGTCGTTCACCGCCGACGAGCACATGCACGCGCGACTGCCGCTCCGAGCCGGCGAGCACACCATTACCGCCGCCTTCGTCGGCCGGCCCGCCGCGCTCTCCGAAGTCACGTCGCAGCCGTTCCTGCGCAGCTATATCGGAGGCGGCGGGCTGAGCCTGCCCGACGTCGAGTGGGTGACGGTCACGGGTCCGTTCGACGTTGGCGGCGGCCCGGGAGAGACCGAGAGCAGGCGTCGGATCTTCACCTGCCAGCCGGAGTCGGCGTCCTACGAGCTCTCCTGCGCCACGGCGATCCTCGGGCGACTTGCTCGCCTCGCCTACCGGCGACCGCCGCTGCCCGAGGAGATGGAGGAGCTGCTCGGCTTCTACCTGCGGGGACGGAGTTCTGCGACGTGTGTAGAGGCGCAGCCTTCCTGCGCCTCTCGTGCCTTCGAGAACGGCATCGAGCTCGCCCTCCGGTTCCTTCTAGCCAGTCCGCAATTCGTGTTTCGCTTCGAATCCGAGCCCGAGCACGACTCCAGAGAGGTCGTCTTCGCCGTCTCCGACCTCGACCTCGCGTCGCGGCTGTCGTTCTTCCTGTGGAGCAGCATTCCCGACACCGAGCTGCTCGACCTGGCGACCGCCGGACGACTCAGCGATCCAGACCAGCTTCGCCGCCAAGTCCGCCGGATGATCGCCGACCAGCGCTCGTCGGCGCTGGTCGCCAACTTCGCCGGCCAGTGGCTCTACCTGCGCAACCTCGCGAGCGCGGTTCCCGATCCGTCGTCGTTCCCCGACTTCGACGACAACCTGCGCCGGTCGATGCGGGCCGAGACCGAGCTCTTGTTCCAGAGCCTCCTGCGCGAGGACCGCAGCGTGGTCGAGCTCCTCACCGCGGACTTCACGTTCCTCAACGAACGCCTGGCGCGCCACTACGGGGTGACCGGCGTCTACGGCGACCGTTTCAGACGAGTCGCCGTCGCCGACCCGAACCGCCGCGGTCTCCTCGGCCATGCCAGCATCCTCACCGTGACCTCCTACGCCACGCGCACGTCGCCGGTCCTGCGCGGCAAGTGGATCCTCACCAACCTGCTCGGCTCGCCGCCGCCGGCGCCGCCCCCCGACGTGCCGGAGCTCGAGGAGGTCGATCACTCGAAGCCGTCCACGATGCGCGAGCGACTGGCGCAGCACCGGGAGAACGCGTCCTGCGCCAGCTGCCACGCCAAGATGGATCCGCTCGGGTTCGGGCTCGAGAACTTCGACGCGATCGGGCGCTGGCGCTCGGCCGACGTCGACGGGTCGCCGATCGACGCCGCCGACGTGCTGCCGGACGGCTCGAAGTTCGCGAGCCCCGCCGAGCTGCGCGCCGCGCTGCTGGCGCGCCCCGACGTCTTCGTCGCCACCTTCACGGAGAAGCTGCTCACTTACGCGCTCGGCCGCGGCCTCTCGTACACCGACATGCCGGCGGTGCGCGCCATCGTGCGTCAGGCTGCGGAGAAGGGCTACCGGTTCTCCGCCGTGATCGACGCCATCACCACCAGCGATCCGTTCCGCCTGAAGTCGAGGCCGGCGCCCGCCGAGGCGGTGGTCACGGCAGCCCCTCCCAGCCCCAACCCCCATGGGCCAGCCAAGGAGCCCTCATGATCGTCCTCCAGAAATCGTTGCCGCGCCGAACCTTCCTGCGCGGGCTCGGCGCCACGGTGGCGCTCCCGTTGCTCGACGCCATGGTGCCCGCGTTCGCGTCGACGCGGTCGGCGGCCGCGCCGGTGCGCCGGCTCGGTTTCGTCTACATCCCGAACGGCGCGATCATGGACAAGTGGACGCCGGCGACCGAGGGTGCCCTGGAGTTGTCGCCGACGCTGCAGCCGCTGGCCCCGTTTCGCGACCGGTTGGTCGTGATCTCGAACCTCGCGTCGCGGCCGGCGGAAGCGCTCGAAGGAGAGGGGTCCGGCGATCACGCGCGCGCCAGCGCGGTGTGGCTCTCCGGCGTTCACCCGAAGCGCACCGAAGGCGCCGACGTTCAGGCGGGGAAGACCATCGACCAGATCGCGGCCGACACGCTGTGCCGCGACACTCAACTGCGCTCGCTCGAGCTCTCCGCCGAGGACTTCTCGAACTCGGTCGGCACCTGCGACATCGGCTACGCCTGCAGCTACGTCAACACGTTGTCGTGGCGCACTCCGACCACGCCACTCCCGATGCAGACCAACCCGCGCGTCGTGTTCGAGCGGCTGTTCGGCGAAGAGCGCAGCCCTGCCGAGCGCGGCCGCCAGCTCAACGAGGACCAGAGCATCCTCGACGCCATCGTCGAGCAGGCGAAGCGCCTGCGCAGCCGCGTCGGAGCAGCCGACAGCGCGCGCGTCGGCGACTACCTCGACAGCGTGCGCGAGGTCGAGCGCCGCGTGCGCGCGATGGAGGCACAGACCCTCGGCAGCCTGGTGCTGCCAGAAGTGCCGACCGGGGTACCCGACTCCTACGACCAGCACGTGCGGCTCATGTACGACCTGCAGGTGCTCGCGTACCAGGCCGACGTGACGCGCGTGAGCACCTTCATGCTGGCGCGCGAGGCATCGACCCGCACCTACAACCACATCGGCGTTCCCGATCCGCATCACGCCATCTCGCATCACGGGTACGACGTCGACAAGATGGAGCGTGTGCAAAAGATCAACGCGTACCATGCCGGCCTCTTCGGCTACTACCTCGATCGGCTGGCGGCGACGCCCGACGGTGAGGGCACGCTGCTCGATCACACGTTGATCCTCTACGGCGGCTGCATCAGCGATGGCAACCTGCACAGCCACTCTCCGCTGCCGACGCTCCTGGCCGGCGGCGCCGCCGGCAGTCTGACCGGCGGTCGCCATCTGCGTTACCCCGAGAACACGCCGATCGCGAACCTGCTGGTGGCGATGCTCGAGAAGGTGGAGGTCGAGGCGGGTGGGCTGGGCGACAGCAGCGGAGCATTGACAGGCCTGTAGGCTGGCGGCGACGTGGCGACTTCCGGCGGACCCGCGCACACCGACTGGCGCCATCACGGCGTGCGCGTCATCCCGTCCAGCGCGCTCGACCCCAACACCGCGCAGACGCCGGGAATGAACCGGTTCGCGGCGATCACCCATGCCCGCACCGGTGCCGAGAAGCTGTGGGCGGGGACCGTCGACATCCATCCCAACGCCAAGACCGGCGCCCATCATCACGGCGCGCTCGAGAGCGTGATCTACGTCGTCAGCGGGCGCGCGCGCATGCGCTGGGGCGAGCGGCTGGAGTTCACGGCGGAGGCCGGCCCCGGCGACTTCATCTACGTCCCGCCCTACGTTCCCCACCAGGAGATCAACGCCAGCACCGATGAGACCCTGAGCTGCGTCCTGGTGCGCAGTGGTCAGGAGGCGGTGGTGGTGAACCTCGACCTCGAGCCGGCGGAGCGGCCCGAAGAAGTGCCCTGGGTGGATGACCTCCACCGCTGAAATTGGTGACAGGTTACTAATTCGACTAGCGAATTGGTGACAGGTTACTATTCCCGTTCCTATTGGCGACAAGCTGGCTTGCGGCCCCGCGTCGGACGACGTAAGCACCGTCCGGTGATCCGCTCGAGCTCGTCGATGAACGCGACGGAGCCCAGCGGACGACCACGACCGCTGCGGCCTTGCCAGCGAAGCTGCTCCAGCTCCTCGGGTTTCACGTCGCGGCTCAGAAAGCTGCGCCAGTCCGAGACGAGGTTTGCAGTCGGTCCGATGCCCACCAGCTCGTCCGGCGCGCCCGCGATCTGAGCTCGCGCGCTCGAATAGGGCCAGTCGGTAGCGGTCGTGGCCAGTCCCGCGCGGACCGGATTCAGCAGTATGTAGCGGATGGCGCTCGGCAATCGCGGCCCGTCCATCGCGAACGAGGAAAAGCGCTCCTGCCAGAGATGGCCGGTCCAGCCTTTCCGTTTGTTGACGCGCAGAGCGTAGCGTCGGTGCGCCTCGCCTAGGGCGCGAGCGAGAGCGTGCTCGGTCGATGGGACGGCAATCAGATGTACGTGGTTGGGCATCAGGCAGTATGCCCACACGTCGAGCCCATGTTTGCTGGCCTGACGGGCGAGGATACGCACGTAGGCTCGATAGTCCCCGTGACAAAAGAAGACCTGCATGCGACGCGCGCCGCGCTGAATGACGTGATGCGGTAGATCGCGGACGACGATTCGAGCTAGTCGTGCCATGCCGGTCAAGGACGTCGATCCGACCGTCCGGCTTGCACGAATTAGTAACCTGTCACCAATTCCTAGGCCGAATTTGTAACCTGTCACCAATTTCGGGGGAGGGATGATGCTCGAGCAAGGGAACTACGAAACGATCCTCATCGACAAACGAGCCAACGGGGTCGCGCGCGCCACGCTCAATCGACCCGAGCGGCTCAACGCGGTCGACGGTCGGATGCACTACGAGCTGACGCGCCTGTGGGTCGACGCCAACGCCGACGCCGCGGTGAAGGTGCTGGTGGTGACGGGCCAGGGCCGCGCGTTCTGCTCGGGGGGTGACTTCGGCGGCAACAACAAGCCGGGTCCCGGAGGACCGGGCGCGACCATGCGCGAGGCGCGTCAGATCGTCGACAACCTGCTCGACTGCGAGAAGCCGGTGGTCAGCGCGGTGCGCGGCTACGCCATGGGCCTGGGCGCCACGGTCGCGCTGCTGTGCGACGTCGTCGTCGCGGCGCGCGGGGCGGTGTTCGCCGACACCCACGTTCGCATGGGCATCGGCGCGGGCGATGGGGGCCAAGTGATCTGGCCGCTGCTCATCGGGGTGAACCGCGCCAAGTACTTCCTGATGACGGGCGAGCGCCTCAAGGCAGAGGAGGCGCACAGCCTCGGCCTCGTCAACTTCGTCGTCGACGAGGAGGAGGTGGTGGAGAAGGCGTCGGAAATTGCCGATCGTCTCGCCGCCGGTCCGAGCCTCGCGATCTCCGCGTCGAAGGTTCCGATCAACAAGTACATCAAGATGGTGTCGAACCTGGTGCTGCCCCTCTCGCTCGCGCTCGAAGAAGCGAGCATGAAGAGCGCGGACGCCGCGGAGGCGCAACAGGCCTTCCGCGAGAAGCGCGAGCCCGTTTACTCCGGCCGGTGAGCGAACCTCCCTACGGGCTCAGGTCGATGCGCGCGCCGCCGCGGCCAGCGCCTCGACCATCATCCCGCGGTGGCGCGAGAGGTCCCGGCCCACTGCCGTCGGCCAGGCGCTGTGGGTGACGATCACGATCTTCGACTTCGGGTCGATCCACAGGAACTGGCCGAAGATGCCGATGCCGGCGTAGGTGCCGTCGTCGCGCAGCCACCAGTAGTACCCGTAGCCGGGCGATCCCTTGCTCGGCGCGGTGGAATCGGCCATCCAACTCTCGGGGAGCACGCGAGTGCCATCGCGCAGAACGCCGCCGTTCATGGCGAAGACGCCGATCCTCGCGTAGTCGCGCAGGGTGGCCTGGATGCAGCAGCCGCCGGTCTCGCCGCCGCCCGGCTCGTGCAGCATCCAGGTCGCGTCCGACTCCATGCCGAACGGGCGCCAGATCTTGTGCGACAGGTAGGTGGAAAGATTGTTGCCGATCGCGGCGCGCAGCAGCGCCCCCGCCAGGTGCGTCTCGCCGGTGTTGTAGTTGAACTTCTCGCCGGGCGCCACCTCGCGTGGAAGCGCCGACATGTACTGGAGCAGCGCCAGGTTTCCGCGCGGCGTGCGCGCGACGTTGGAGTTCGGGTCGGCGTAGTCCTCGTTCCACTTCACGCCCGAAGCCATCTGCAGCACGTTCTTGATCGACACGCCGTCGTAGCCGCCTCCCGCGAGCTTGGGCAGGTAGCGGGTGATCGGGTCGTCGACGCTGCCGATGTAGCCGTCTTTGATGGCGGCGCCGATCAACATCGAGACCACGGACTTGGCGATCGAGAAGGAGATCCAACGGCTGTGCTCGTCGTTGCCGAGCGCGTAGCGCTCGAGCAGGATCCTGCCGTCCTTGACCACCAGCAGGCCGGCGATCCGCTTGTCGCGCACGTAGTCGTCGAGCGTGTAGGTGGCGCCGTCGAGCTCGTAGGTCACCTCGGAGAAATCTCGCTGCGCCGAGACCAATGGGTAGGGGTCGCCGCCCGCCTGGATCAGGCGGGTGTCGAAGAGCCGGTCGATGTTGCGGTAGCCCGCCACCTGCTGCTCGGGCGTCCACCACAGCATGCGATCGCGCGGCCCGAAGTTGGCCTGATCGGCGCTCGGCGCCGCGGAGGTGGCAGCGGCGCCTCGCGCAGCGGTGTCGCCTGCGGCGGCGTTGGCGCCGGTGGTGCCCGTGGTACCGGTCGTGCCGGCGGAGGCGGCGCAGCCCCACAGGCCGAGCGCGAGAACGAGCGAGCCGAGCGCCGCCAGCAGCCGTGCGCGAGTCGTCATGTCTGGTCCCTCCTGAACGACGCGATTGTAGCGTCACGCTTCTCGGTAGAGTAGGCGTCTTACCGGAGGTGCCCATGACTCGAACGGCTCTTGCCTCGCGCGCGACTGCGCCGCGCCGCCGCATCCTGCGCGCCGCCAGCTGCGCGCTGCTCTTGACCGCCGCCACGCACGCCGCCAGCGACGAGACCGTGGCGTTGACCAGGCCCGAAGACGTCGGCGTCTCGACTGAGCGTCTCGAGCGCGTCACCGCCGCCATGCAGCGCTACGTCGACGCCGGCAACCTGCCGGGCGTCGTGACCCTGATCGCGCGGCGCGGCAAGATCGTGCACTTCGGCGCGGTCGGCTCTCGCAACGTCGCCGCCAACGCGCCGATGACTCGCGACACCATCTTCCGCCTCTACTCACAATCGAAGCCGGTGACCGCGGCGGCGGTGATGGTCCTGTTCGAGGAGGGCAAGTTCCTGCTCACCGACCCGGTAGCGAAGTATCTGCCCGAGTTCGCCGACATGAAGGTCTATGTCGGCGAGGAGAACGGGCAGATCAAGACCGAGCCGGCGGGCCCGATCACGATCCAGCACCTGCTCACCCACACCGCGGGCTTCACCTACGACTTCTTCCCGACGCCGGTGGGACGCATGTACGGGCCCGCAGGCACCAGCGGCGCGGCGCCGCAGAGCAAGCTCGGCAGCCTCGCCGAGTGGACCAAGGAGCTCGCCAAGCTCCCGCTCATCGCGCAGCCCGGATCGGACTGGAACTACAGCGTGTCGATCGACGTCCTCGGTCGGCTGGTCGAGGTGACGTCGGGAATGAGCTTCCGCGACTTCCTGCGCGCCCGGATCTTCCAGCCACTCGGGATGAAGGACACCGACTTCTACGTTCCCGACGACAAGCTGGCCCGCTTCGCGGCCAACTACTCACCGGCGCCCGGCGGGAAGATGACGCTCGCCGACGACCCCGAGAAGAGCCCGTATCGCAAGCTGCCCAAGATCGAGATGGGGGGCTCGGGTCTGGTCGGCACCGCCGGCGACTACTTCCGCTTCGCGCAGATGCTGGCG
>DATAFT010000185.1:0-6966 GCA_036257295.1 Thermoanaerobaculia bacterium | reverse complement strand
AGGCGGCGAACAGCTCTTCGAACGCCCGCATCTGGTTGCCCTCTGCCGACGACGGCACCAGGATCGGCGTCTTGACTCCAGCGTCGAACCACGCTTCGACCCCGGCGCGGACCTTCGCCGCGGGCCCGTAGAGCGTGCAGTCGGAGAGCCAGCGGTCGGAGAGGTGCTCCGGAATGCGATCGGGCTCGCCGGCGGCGATCGCGCGCTCGACGCCCTCCATCTCCTCGAGGTACCCGGCGGCCTTCCAGTAGTTGCGGTAGTTGGGGAGCGTGGCGTAGCGCGTGAGCGTGCGGCGGTTGACCGCGGCGGCCTTGGCCTCGTCGTCGTGAATGCAGGTCGGGATCATGTTGCCGATGAAGAAGGCGTCGTCGGAGCGCTTGGTCGCCGGCAGCATCGAGAGCGAGTGCTTCATGTGCGACCGCGACCCGTTCGCCCACACGCAGCCGTCGGCGATCTCACCCGAGAGCGCCGTCATCTTGTCGCGCAGCGTGGCGAGCACGACCGGTGGCAGGCCGCCGTTGCCGTCGACCGACCGCAGGTCGGCGACGAAGCGGCGAATCTCGCCCAACGGCTTGCCGGGCTCGACGCCGAGACGCTGGTGCGCCGGGCCGTGGCTCACGCCGATGCCGAAGCGGAAGCGGCCGTCCGAGATCTCGTGGAGGAATGCCGCGGTCGCGGCGAAGTCGAACGCGTGGCGCGTGTAGATGTTGGCGATCGAGGTGCCGAACGGAATGCGCTCGGTCACCATCGCGATGCCTTCACACAACGCCATGCCGTCGCCCATGCTCGGGCAGAAGATGCCGCTGAAGCCGAGGTCCTCGATCTTGCGGGCGAGATCGAGCGTGCGTCGTCGCCGGCCGGGCACGGCGGCGAGCGACAGGGCGGGCATTCGGGTCATGACTCCTCCTCTCGGTGGGCGCGGCGGGGAGGCGCGATCCTACACAACCATCGTCGCGCCGCGACGTAACACTTTGGCAGGCACCCATGACCACGGCAGAGCATCGAGAGGTAGCGCTGCGCGACGGCCGGCGCCTCGCCTACCTCGAGATCGGCAGCGGGGAGGGGAAGCCGATCGTTCACTGTCATGGCGCGCCGAGCTCGCGCGTCGAGGGGGCCCTCGTCTTCGACCCGGCCGTCGCCACGGAGCTCGGCGTTCGCGTCGTCGTGCCGGATCGTCCGGGGATGGGCCGCTCCGACTTCCAGCGTCACCGCCGGATCGTGGACTGGCCGAGCGACGTGAAGGAGCTGGCCGATGCCCTGCGGTTGGACGACTTCGCGGTGCTCGGCTCGTCCGGGGGATCGCCCTACGCGCTCGCGTGCGGCGCCGCGCTCCGCGGTCGGGTCCGCAGGGTCGGCGTTCTGGGCGGCATCGCGCCGCTCGATGCGCCCGGCATGATGGCTGCCGTCCACGGACCGCTGCGTGCGATGGTCAGGCTCGCTCGCGGGGCGCCGCCGATCGCACGCGGGCTCTTCCGGCTCAACCTCCGGGCGATGCGCGGCGGGGGTGGCGCTAACGACCGGATGGCCCGCATGTTCCCGGAGCCCGATCGGACGCTGCTCCAGCGCGCCGACATCCGCGAGGAATTCATGGCGTGCTTCGAGGAAGCTTGCCGGCGGGGCGCTCGCGGTGCGGTGTGGGACCTCGGGCTCCTCGGGCGACCGTGGGGGTTCGACCTCGCGGCGCTGGACCTCCCGGTCGAGCTCTGGCACGGCGAACGAGATCGCAACGTGCCGGTGGCGCACGGTCGATTTCTCGCCGGTGTGATCCCTGGTTGCCGCGCCACCTACTACCCCGACGACGCGCACCTCTCGACGTTCGTCAACCACCGGCGCGAACTCCTCGCCGCGCTGGCGGCCTAGTCGCGCAGCGCAGCAAGCGCGAGCGCGCGGCACCACGCTCGATTCAGGCGCGCGCGTAGAGGAACAAGCGTCGGAACGGGTACAGCGTGCGCCCGTCGGCGCGGCGCGGGTAGAGCTCGCGCAGCCGTCCGCGATAGCGCTCGAGGAACGCATCGCGCTCGTCTCCCGTCAACCCCTCGAGGATGGGCCGCAGCCCGGTGCCGCTCACCCACTCGAGCACCGCATCCTCGCCTTCGAGCGACTGCAGGTACTCGGTCTCCCAGATGTCGACTTCGGTGGCACGCGTGCGCAGAAGGTCGTAGTACTCCGCGGTGTCGAGCAGCGGCTTGCGCCCCATCGCCTCGCGCAGGGCGCGCCTGCCGAACCCGCGGTCCTCCGCGCCGACATCCACGCCGGAGAGCGTGGTACTCACCACGCTCGGAGGCGTGCCGCCGCTTCGTCCGAACTCGAGCACCTCGCGCATGGCGCGGTGCGACGGCAGATCCCAGCTCATCGGCATCTGCACCGCGATCGCCCCGCCCGGCGCCAGCGCATCGAGCAGGTGAGGGAAGACCGCGCGATGGTTCGGGATCCAGTGGTAGGCGGCGTTCGAGAAGAGGAGATCGGCGGGCTCCGCCGGCGTCCAGGACGCGAGGTCGCCGAGCTCGAAGGTCAGGCCCTCGCCATCGTCGGTTGCCGCAGCCCGCGCCTTGTCGAGCATCGCCTCCGAGCTGTCGATGCCGCGCACCCGAGCGGTCGGCCACCGCTGCGCCAGGATGCGCGTGATCTCTCCGGTGCCGCAGCCGAGATCGTAGACCGTCCTCGGCTCGAGACCTTCGAGCCGCGCAGCGAGATCGAGCGCTGGGCGCAGGCGATGGCTCGCGAAGCGTCGATACTGATCGGGATCCCACCGCACCTTCATCCCTTCCGGCTCGCTCATCGCGTGTCTCTCAACGTCCAGTCGGAGGTCATTCGAAGAAGAACGGGCTCGACCAGGCCGCGCCGCCGTCCCGCTGCACCACGCGAACGTACGCGTACTCGCCGGGGCGCGTGGGCGCGAGCTCGCGCTCGAACGTCCAGAACAGGCGGCCGGCCGCGCGCTGCGAGTCGATCCGCCCGCCGCTCTGAATCACGTCGACGCGCTCGAGCGGCGCGGTGGCGGCGACCACGATCTGCAGCCGGTGCTCCTTCGCGGCGGGCACCGATGATCCCATCCGCGCGCCGTCGAGGACGGTGCGCAGCACGATGCGCGGGCCGTTGGTGGCGTAGACGCGCCGCGCCCGCAGCGCCTCGCGCACCGCGCCGCGCGTCGCGTCGGCGGCGAGGATGGCGGCTACGCCGCCGCTGGGCGACGCCAGATGCGCGAGCCCGGGGTGGCCGTCATGTGAGTCGCCGCTGCCGACGAAGCCCAGTCGAAAGCCCCGATCGAGGGCGTCCCGCGCGAAGCGCCCCGCGACCGCGGCGTAGATCGGAATCGGCGCGTCGGGCGCTTCGCTCGAGCCGTGGACCGAGGCCACTTCGACCACCGGCTCGAGCTCGGGGTCGGGTGGGATCGACCAGTCGATCGGCACCGGGCCACCGGCCGGGTGATGCGCGACGGTCAGCGCACGTCCGCCTCGCAGTGCGCCCCACAGCAGCGCGGGCGTTTCGTAGCTCGGATCGATCGAGCTCAGCACGGCGTTCGAGCGAAGGTCGTCGTCGAAGTACAGCACGTGGCGGTGGCCGCTCACCCAGTTCGTCCATTCGAAGCCGAGCAGGGCGACGAACCGGCCGGGCTCGTCGAACCGCGCGACCTGGGCGCGGATCTCGTCCCACATCTCGGGACTCTTCGACAGCGGGACCATGCCCCAGTGATCGTGATCGGTCAGCGCGCAGACGTCGAGCGCGGCGACGGAGCGGGCGTACTGAAAGTACTCCTCGGGCGTTCCGGTGCCGTCGGAGAGGTTGGTGTGCCCGTGAAGATCGGCCCACAGGATGCGCTGCGCCTCGGGCGACACCACCAGCGGATTGGTGTCGGCTTCGAGCCCGCTCCGGCCTTCGACGTGGATGCGCACCACGTCGGTCTCGCCGACGCGCACGTCGACGCGGCGCACGCCGCGGTCCGGCGCCGCCAGCGTCACGTCGCCAGGCAGCTCGATGCCTTTGTTCGCGGTCGAGAGCTGGAGCGTCCCGGTGAACTCGACGCCCGCCGAGCCCGCGGCATCGAGCACCGCGATGGTGAGCGGGACCACCGATCCCGGAGCAGCGGCGCTCGGCAGGTGCGCGACGACGATCGCCGGCGGCCCTGCAGCGATGTCGACCGCCGGCGAGTCCGGCAGCAGCGCGCGCCGACCGTCGCCGTCGCCGTCGACGCCGATCCAGAACCGGCTGCGTCGCTCGGCGAAGCGGTCGGCCAGCGCCCGCGCTTCGCCGGCGCCATAGACGATGCGCACGCGATCGCCTTCGCGCAACGCGCCGCCGGTGACGCGGATTCCGAGGAGCTGGCGATCGAGCGTCGATGGCTCCAGGGTTGCTGGGGCGCCCGGCGTCCCTTCGGGAATCGCCGCAGTGGGTGCGACCGTCGACGATGGCTCGAGCGTCCGCGTCTCCTGCGGCGGTGCGAGCTCGAGTGCAACGGTGGTGAATCCCGGCTGGGACGGATCCTCCACCTGCGGCGTGCTCCACCCCCAGAACGGCGAGACCTGGAGCAGGATCATTCCGCCGGCGGCGATCCCCAGGGGGCCGGTCTCGTAGAGGAAGGTCCAGCGCCCGCGCTCGCCGGCGTGGATCACCGCTGGCTCCTGACTCTCGAGCCAGGCGCGCCCGCCGCCGTCGCTCTCGTGGCGTGCGGCGGTCGAGTCGGCGCGCAGCATCTGCGCGAGGTCGGGGCGGCTGGCAACCGAGGCCGCCGCCGCGCCATTCGAGGTCGCTGCGGGCTCGGTGGCGGCGGTGGGGCGAGACCCCGCGTCGCGGTCCGCGTCGCCGCCGCAGGACCACGCCGCGAGCAGCGAGACGATCGCCATTGCCGCCGGCCGTTGGCGGCGCAGCCGTGAAAAGAAGCGCGGCACGCCCATCGAGCCCCTACGCGTCGAAGCGCAGCGCCGGTCGTAGTCCTGCGCCGGCTCGGTAGCTGCGGTTGCTGCGGTCGCCTCGATCGCGAGCCGCGGTACGGCACACAGACAGCAGATGGCTCGAATTGCGGTCCTCGTCATCAGCGCCAACGGAAGGCCGAATCACCAGTGACGATGCGCGCGCGCACCGTACCGGCGTCGCGCTGGACTGTCAAATGCAACGCGCGCGCTTGACAAGAACTGCGTCGAACATCAGGATCACCGAACATTTGTGCCGCATCGAGGCGACATCGAGCACTTCTCGCAGAGGGAGGTCGAGGCGATGAGCACGATCCGCCGCTACGACAGCCGCAAGCTCTACGATCCCACCGCGAGTCGCTACGTCTCGCTCGAAGAGATCGCCGCGCGCATCCGGGCCGGCGAAGAGGTCGAGGTGCTCGACAACGCCAGCGGTGAGAACGTCACCGCCGCGACGTTGATGCAGATCATCCTCGAAGAGGGCAAGAGCGGCCGCGGCCGGCTGCCATCGGAAGTTCTCCACGACCTGGTCCGCGTCAGCGGCGAGAAGGTCTCGACCGGCGCCGGCCACGTGCAGACCACCATGAACAAGCTGATGCGCGCGTCGCTCGATCGCCTGGCGCCGATCCGCGAAGCCAAGCGCGACATCGCACGGCTCGAAGAACGGCTGCGCCAGCTCGAAGGCACCCTGTCGAAGCTCGACCAGAAGCCTCCCGTGCCGCGCCGCAAAGGAGCCGCCGCGCCCGGCCGCGCGCGCCCGTCGTCGAGGCCCGCCAAGTCGTCCTGATCGTCGGTTTTCGCGCCGCCGAACGGCGCTCAGACCGCCGGGTGGCGCCGGTGCCACTCGGTCGCCGACTCGTAGGCGTGGCCGGCGCGGAGCAGCGTTCCCTCGGTGAGCGGATGGCCGACCAGTTGGAGCGAGAGCGGGAGGCCTTCCGCGGTGGCGCCGCACGGCATCGATAGCGTCGGCCAGCCGTTGTAGTCCCACGGAATGGTGAAGCGCGAGCTGCGCTGGAACCAGTCGAGCGGCACGCCCGCCGAGGTGGCGGCGGCCGAGTCGGGCGGGACGAACACGCCCGCGCGATCGTAGGGGAACGGCTCGGTGGCGACCGTCGGGCAGGCGAGCACGTCGACTTCGCGCAACGCGGTGCGGATCGCGCCACTGGTCTCGAGTCGCTGCCGATGCGCCGCCGCGTACTGCGCGCCGGTGACGCTCGCGCCGAACCCGAGCCAGAACCGGAACCACGGTCCGTACGACTCGGCCTGGGAGGGATAGGTGGCCTGATGCACGGCCGACGCCTCGGCGGCGCACAGCACCTGCCAGGCGAGCAGCGCGTTCTGTTCGATCGCGCGCGGCGGAATCTCCACCTCGACGATCTTCGCGCCCTGCCGCTCGAGCACGTCGAGCGCGGTGCGGATCGCGCTCGCGAGCGCCGGCGCCACGCCTTCGGTGGCGTAGCGCTGGTCGTAGCCGATCCGCATGCCGGCAATGCCACGATCGAGATCCGCTACGTAGTCGGGCACCGGGTCGGCCAGCGCGGTCGGATCGTCGGGATCCGCGCCGGCGATGGCGCGCAGGACGATGGCGGCGTCGGCGACGCCTCGCGTCATCGGACCGACGTGGTCGAGCGACGGCGCCAGGTCGAGCACACCGTAGCGGCTGACTCGTCCCCAGGTCGGCTTGAGACCGACGATGCCGTTCATGCCCGACGGATATCGGATCGAGCCGCCGGTGTCGGTGCCGAGCGCGGCGAAGCAGAGCCCGCCGCCAACACCCACGCCGGACCCGCCCGACGAGACGCCGGGCCACAGCTCCTCGCCCCATGGGTTGCGCGGCACCTCGAACTCCGGGTTGTACCCCGCCATGGCCCCCTCGGTGGTCGCCAGCTTGCCGAGCAGGACGGCGCCGGCAGTCTCGAGGCGCTGCACCACGGTGGCGTCGAAGGTCGGCACGAAGTCGCGTCGGACGGCGGAGCCGCCGGTGGTGCGCACGCCCGCGGTGAAGCAGAGGTCCTTGACCGCGATCGGCACGCCGTGGAGGGGGCCGAGATAGCGGCTC
>DATAFT010000168.1:0-4222 GCA_036257295.1 Thermoanaerobaculia bacterium | reverse complement strand
GGTGGGCGCGCGCGGCGTGTCGTTCGTCACCGGGCTGTAGAGCGCGCGTCCGCCGGCCATGTCGTCCGAGTTGAGACGCGGGCCGCGGCCGTCGTCGTGAACCGAGGCCCGCATCAGCGCGTCGTCGAAGATCGGATTCCCGGTGCAGGACGGCGTGCCGCTGCTGCCGCAGCTGTGCCCGAGGCCGAGCGTGTGGCCGATCTCGTGGCCCAACACTTCGGCGAGGCGCGTGTTGTCGTTGCCCAGGAAGCACTCCAGGTTCCGGTTCATGATGACGACGCCTTCGAGGATCGGGTGCCAGTTCTGGTTCTTGTAGCGAAGCACCAGTCTGTCGTCGTAGAACGGCCCGCCGATCGCGAGCACGCCCCCCTGGAAGCACACGAACTCTTCCTCGATCTCGAAGTGGGGATCGTCGAACAGAACGGTGTTGATGCCGTCGTCGTCGTTGAAGCCCTGGTCGATGGGAGCGAGGCCGGCGTAGGGGAGCTCGATGGTCGCCTGGGTGAGGTTGGTCCACGCCGCGAGTCCGGCCTGCACCGCACCGGCGCCCTCGTCGGGATAACCGAACGGCCCCTCGCTCGCCGAGTGCCACTCCACCCTGCCGCCGTTGTCGAAGTGGAACCAGCGCATCGGGATGCCGTCGGTGCGGTCGCGAAACTGGGTGAAGCGCGGAGCCAACGCCGCGTTGTCGACCGGCACGAAGTAGTCGGCGGCGCGAGCGCGGCCGGCGACGTGATCGGAGATCCAGTCGATGAAGCGCGCACGGTCACGCTCGACCGGCTGGCCGTCGGTCGCCCGCTCGCCGCGGGGCTCGATGCTCCTCGCTTCGCCCAGATTCGGTCGCACCAGCAGATCGCCCTCGGGTCGCTCGAGGGCGTGAAACGCGCCCATGATCACGTGCGCGATTCCCCAGGTCCCGTCGCGGCGCGGCACCAGAAAGAGGAGGACGTCGCGCTCACCCGGGCGGAACCTGGGAAGGCCGCTCAGGCGTAGACCGGCGCCGGTGCGCGTCTCGCCGCCGAGGATGCGCACCGGTACGACCTCGGCGCGCAGCTCACCCTTGAGCAGCGTCTCGATCCGCATCTGGTACTCGGTCACGAAGCCGGTGGTCGGCGCGAGATCGACGGACACCACCTCGAAGGTGCCGATGACGACGGCTCGCTCGATCAGAGCCTGGTCCGAGACCGGCACGTAGGTGGTGGCCAGAGCGGGCGTCAGCCCAGCACCGGCCGCCAGCACCAGAGCGCTGCAGAGGAGAACGAAACGTGGGAACCGCGACATGGCCGGCGCATTATAGGCTGGGACCATATAGACGACAATCTATGTAATTCGCCGGTTTGGACTGGGCCCGGCCGCTACAATCAGCCCGTGCCGATGACGCCGCAGGGGCCGCTCCGCCGTCTCGTCGGCTACATGAAGCGTGAGCGGAAGGGCTATCTGATCGGCGGCCTGCTCACGGTCGGCTACTCGATCCTCTTCCAGGCCATCCCGCTCGAGGTCCGCCACGTGGTCGGCGCCCTCGAGCGCGATCCCGCGCACGTCGTCGGCCCGATCCTCGGCCTGGTCGCGATCTCGATCCTGTTCGCGTTGTTCCGCCTCGGTTCGCGGCTCCTCATGTTCCGGGTCGGCCGCGACATCGAGTACGACATCCGCAACGAGTACTTCTCGCACCTGCAGCGGATGCAGCAGTCGTTCTTCGACTCGCACCGCACCGGGGACCTGATGTCGCGGGCGGTGAACGACATCAACAGCGTGCGGCTGTTCCTGGGCATGGGTCTGCTCAACATCGTGCAGACGCCGTTCCTCTACGTCGGCGCGCTGGCGGTCATGCTCTCGACCGACGCCACGCTCACGCTGTGGGTGTTGCTGCCCTACCCCCTCTTCATCCTGATCACCCGGCTCTACGGCCGGCGGATGTTCCAGGCCAACCTCGCCGGCCAGGAACAGCTCGGACGCGTGTCGACCATGGTGCAGGAGAACGCCTCGGGCGTTCTGGTGGTGCGCTCCTACGGCCTCGAGGACCGCGAGCGCGAGCGCTTCGAGGTGCAGAACCGCGGACTGTTCAGCACCATGATGCGCGCCGGCATGATCGCCAACAGCATGCAGGCGGTGATCGGTTTCCTGCCAGCGCTCACCTCCGGGATCGTGGTCCTCGTCGGCGGCCGCGAGGTTGCGGCCGGCCGGCTCCAGCCCGCCGACCTCTGGGTGTTCTGGACCTATATCGGCATGCTCACGTTCCCGACCGTGCTGCTCGGCTTCGTGATCTCGATCGCGCAGCGCGGCATGGCGGCGATGGTGCGCCTGGGCGAGGTGCTCGACACCGTTCCATCGATCCAGGATCGCTACGACGTCGAGCCGATGACCGCGATCCGCGGCGCCATCGAGCTGCGAGGGCTGCGCGTCGAGTATCCGACGCGGCCGGGCGACGCGGCACTCGACGACATCGATCTCGCCGTCCAGCCCGGCCAGACCGTCGGCATCGTCGGTCCGGTGGGCTCGGGCAAGAGCACCCTGGTGAACGTGATCCCGCGTGTGCTCGAGATCGAGGACGGCCAGGTGTTCATCGATGGAGTCGACGTCAATCGGGTGCCAGTCGCCGTCCTGCGCTCCTCGATCGCGATGGTGCCGCAGGACAGCTTCCTGTTCTCCACCACGATCGCGGAGAACATCCGGTTCGGCCGTCCCGACGCCACCATGGACGAGGTGCGCGAAGCCGCGCGCCGCGCCCACGTGCTGGGCGACATCGAGGAGTTCCCGCAGGGGTTCGAGACCCCGGTCGGGGAGCGCGGCATCACCCTCTCCGGCGGACAACGCCAGCGCGTGGCGCTGGCGCGCGCGCTGTTGCTCGATCCGCGCATCCTGATCCTCGACGACTCGCTGTCGAGCGTCGATCACGCCACCGAGGAGTCGATCCTCGGCGAGCTGGCGCGGGCGCGCTCCGGGCGCACCTGCTTCATCGTCGCCCATCGCGTGTCGGCGGTGCGCGGCGCCGATCAGATCCTGGTGCTCGAGTCCGGACGGATCGCCGAGCGCGGAACCCACGCGCAACTGGTCGCCTCGGGCGGCTTCTACGCGCGGCTACACCGCCGCCAGCAGCTCGAGGAGGAGATCGAGGGCGGCCTCGAGACCGAGGCGAGCGCGGCGATGGTCGAGAAGCTGCCGGAGGCCGTGGTATGAGCGAGCCACGCCTGTCCGCCACCCCAGCGGGCCAGCATCTGCACGAAGAAGAAGCGCTGGGCAAGGTCTATGACGCCGACCTGCTGCGCCGGCTGTGGCCGTTCATGCGGCCGTATCGCGGCCAGGTTTGGTTCTCGATCGCGCTCATTCCACTGCGGGCCGCGCTCGAGGTGATGCCACCGCTGATCATCGGCGCGGCACTCGACTATCTGACCAGGGGCGAGGTGACCTCGAGCATCCCCTGGCTCACGCCCATCCTGCAACCGCCGGCGTCGATCGAAGTGCCGGAGCTGATCTGGCTGTTCGCCGTGCTGCTGGTGGTGGCGTCGGGCCTGCTCGGTCTCGAGTGGCTGCGCGGCTGGTCGATGATCGTGCTGGGCCAGCACACCATCGCCGACGTTCGGCGCCGGCTGTTCGACCACGTCCAGAAGCTGCCGCTGCGCTTCTTCGACCGCTATCCAGTGGGAAGACTGGTCACGCGACTCACCAACGATCTCGAGAACCTCGGCGAGATGTTCTCGATGGGGATCGTGGCGCTGGTGGCCGATCTCTTCGTGATGGCGTTCTTCGCCTACGTGATCTTCACCATCGACGTGCGTATGGCCCTGGCGGCGATGAGCATCGTGCCGGTGCTGGCAGCGGCAGCCTTCGTCTTCCGCTACAAGGTGCGCGAGGCGTTCCGCGAGGTGCGGGTCAAGATCGCCCGCCTCAACGCCCACCTCCAGGAGACCATCTCGGGCATGAAGGTGGTGCAGCTCTTCGCCCGCGAGCGGCGCAACCTCGCCGACTTCGAGCGGATGAACGCCTCGCACCGCGACTCCTGGCGCAAGTCGATAGCCTACGACTCGCTGCTCTTCTCGTCGGTCGACCTCGCCACCAACCTGACCCGCGCCGCGATCTTCTGGTACGGCGCGCGCCTGCTGCTGCGCGGCGAAGTCTCGCTCGGCACCATCTACGTCTTCACCGACTACATGGCGCGCTTCTTCCGCCCGCTGATGGACCTCTCCGCCAAGTACTCGGTGATGCAGTCCTCGATGGCGAGCGC
>DATAFT010000161.1:0-12250 GCA_036257295.1 Thermoanaerobaculia bacterium | reverse complement strand
CACGCCGTCTGCTCGAGCGTGTAGGGGTGGAGCTCGCGCAGCTCGGCGCGAACGAACCGCGCCGGGGTCCCGGCCGCCCGCACCGCCTCCGTCTTCATCGCAACCTCCGCCGCGCCGCCGCCGCGTGCGCGTGCAGACCCTCGACGTCGGCCAGCGTCGCCGCCGTCTCCGCCCACGCGCGCGCCGCCTCCGGCGTGTACCGGATCGCATGGCTGCGGCGGATGAAGTCGTCGACGCCGAGCGCCGAAGACCACCGCGCGCTACCCGCGGTCGGGAGGACGTGACTCGGTCCCGCGACGTAGTCGCCGAACACCGCAGTCGACGCGCGTCCCACCACCACGGCGCCGGCGCGGCTCACCCGATGCGCCATCGCCTCGGGCCCGTCACCCATGAGCTGCAGGTGCTCGGGCGCGATCGCCTCGACCAGATCGAGGCCCTGCTCGAGGTCCTCGACCACCAGCGCCGCTCCGTAGCGAGCGATCGACTCGCGAGCGACCGGCGCGGTCTCGAGCGCAGCGAGCTGCCGCTCCACCTGATCGGCCACGCTCTTCGCGAACTTGCGATCGGCGGTGACGAGGATCGCCGCCGCCAACACGTCGTGCTCGGCCTGCGCCAGCAGGTCGGCGGCGACCAGTGCCGGATCCGCGGTGGCGTCGGCGAACACCACGATCTCGGTCGGGCCGGGCAGGCCGTCGATGCCGACGTCCCCGGCGACGATCTGCTTCGCGGCGGTCACCCAGACGTTGCCAGGCCCCACGATCTTGTCGACGCGCCGTATGGTCTCGGTACCGTAGGCGAGCGCCGCCACTGCCTGCGCGCCGCCCATACCCCAGATCTCGCGCACGTCGAGCCGCGCCAAGGTGAATCGCAGCGCCAGGCTGGTGGCGAACGCCTTGGGCGGGCTCGCCACCACGATCTCCTCGACGCCCGCGAGGCGCGCCGGGATGACGGTCATCAACACCGTCGATGGATAGGGGAAGCGACCTCCCGGAATGTAGACGCCGACGCGGCGCAGCGGAGTGCGGCGCTCCTCGACCCAGACGCCGCCCGTCTCCTGCTCGTAGCCGGGCCGCACCTGCGGCGCATGGAACGCATCGACGGCCGCGATCGCGCGCTCGAGCGACTCCACGAATGCCGACGGCAGTCGGGGGCGAAGGTCCTCGGTCGAGGCCAGCGGCTGGCGCAGCGCCGCCGCCTTCTCCACCGCCATGCCGTCGAGATCGCTCACGTACGAGAGCAGCGCCCGATCGCCCTTGCGCCGCACGTCGTCGACGATGGCGCGGGCGCGGCGCATGGTCTTGCGGTCGATGGTCGAGCGGCCGCGCGAGCGTAGACGCTCGATCTCGCGCCCGCCGCGCCGCGAGTCGATATTCACCACTCGTAACGTCATGGCGCGCCCCTCATAGCACCAACCCCTTTGCTTCCAAGCGGCGCACCAGCTCGTTGAGCCGCGCGCGGTGCCGCTGGTACGACGCGCGGTTCACCACCAGGCAGGGATGCAGGTGCTCGAGCACCTCGAGCTCCACCAGCCGGTTCTCGGCGAGCGTGCGCCCCGTTTGCACGATATCGATCGCGATCTCGGTCAGCCGCAGCACCGGCGACAGCTCGATCGATCCCGACAGCCGCACGATCTCGGCGCCCCACGGGCGCGACGCGACCATCCGCCGCGCGAGTTTCGGATACTTGGTGGCGAGGCGCACCTGGCTGCCCGGCTGCGGCGCGCTGCCCTCGGGGCCGATCAGCGACAACCGGCACGCCCCATCGCGCAGCCGCGCCGGCACCAGCAGATCGCCGTCCATCTCCGCCAGGACGTCGGCGCCGGCGATGCCGAAGTCGGCGACGCCGTACTCGACGTAGAGCGGCAGGTCCCAGTCCTTGAGCAGCAGCACCTCGAGCTCGTCCTGCTCGAAGAAGGACCGCAGCTTGCGCCCGCCGTCGTCGAATCCCTGGAGCTCGACGCCAACCGCGCGGAACGCCTCGAGGGCGGGCTCGAGATTTCTGCCCTTCGGCAGAGCGAGACGCATCATCGCTCCGGCCATGGTGTTTACCATGGCCTCCGCGACGTCGATGTTGGCGCCGAGGACGGCGCGGCGTCGCTCCCCAACAACCGATCGGGGCTCACCGAGAAGCCCACCGCGGCGAGATCCGCGCCGAGACGCCGGAACAACCGATCGTAGCGGCCGCCGCGACCGGCGGTGAGCGCGGTTCCGTCGGCATAGGCGCGGAACATCAAGCCGTCGTAGTAAGGCGCCGTCTCGGTCGCGCCCTGAAGCTCTGGATCGAGAGTGTCCTCGGCGAACTCGGCGAGATCGATCGAGAGCGACACCCGTTCGCGATCGAACCGGCGCTCGATGCGCTCGATCAACGCGCGCAGGAGCTCGAGCCGCGGCGCCGACTCGTCGCCGAGATCCGCCGCCTGAGCCGGCGCGCCGTCCTCGACCACGCGCAGGAGTGTTGCGCCCGCCTGTCGCGCCGCACGTCGATCGCGACGCGCGATCGCGCGCAGCAGCGCCGCGCGGCCGTCCGCCGGGCACTCGAGCAGCAGTCGATCGAGCGCGCCGGCGAAGCCGACCACCACCCGCACCTTGACGCCGTCGCGAAGCTGGAGCACGCGCAAGAAGAGGTCGAGCATCTCCTCGTCGGCGTCGGCGCCGGGAGCGCCGAGCAGCTCGGCGCCCATCTCGTAGTACTCGCGCAGTCGTCCCGGCCGCTCCTCCTGGTAGCGCACACGGTCGCCCCGGTAGAAGAGCCGCAGCGGCAGCGGCAGCGAAGCGACGCGTGGCGCCAGCACCCGCGCCAGCATGGGCGTGAAATCGCCGCGCAGCGCGAGCAGCTCACCGTCGCGATCGACGAACCGGTAGAGCTCATCGCGCGCCTCGCGCGTGAGCAGCGACTCGTAGGGCTCGAAGTAGTCGAGGATGGGAAGGATGACCTCGGCGAATCCGCGCTGCCGCAGCGCGGCGACGGCGGCGTCCTCGAAGCGCCGGCGGCGCTCCACCTCGTCGAACAAGAGCGCGGTGACGCCGGTGGGGAACGCCGCGGTGATCCTCATGACACCCTCTGCGCGGCAGGCAGCGCGAGCAGCTCACGACCGAGCTCGACCGGAAGCTCGCGACCGGTCATCAGCCGGAACTGATCCATGCCCTGGTGCAGCAGCACCTCGCGCCCGTCGACGCCGACCATGCCGAGCTCGCGGACGCGATCGAGCAGGGCGGTCGGATGTTCACCGTAGACCAGATCGACCACCGCCGCGCCTGGCGCCAGCCGCTCCGGATCGAACGCGAGCGCATCGCCTGCGGAGTGGCCGAGCGACGTTGCATTGACGACGATGTCCCAGCGCGCCGGATCGAACTCGGCGAGCGCCTCGAACGGAAGCTCGAGCGCGCCGGCGACGGCAACTCCCGTCTCCACCGTCCGATTGACCAGCACCGTCTCGGCGCCCGCGCGCTTGAGTCCGGCGGCCGCGGCGCGCCCGGCGCCACCGCAGCCGACCACGGCCGCGCGACGACCGCGCGGCTCGATGCCCGCCGCTTCGAGAGCGCCGATGACGCCCTGAGGATCGGTGGTCTCGCCCTCCCAGACGCCCTCGCGCAGCACCAGCGTGTTGGCGCTGTCGATCGACTGCGCGAGCGGCGACAGCGCACCCGCGACCGCCGCGGCCGCGCTCTTGTACGGCGCCGTGATCGACAGGCCGACGAGCGGAGCGAAGGCGCCGAGCACGTTGCCCTCGATCACCTCGAGCCAGAAGTCGGCGAAGCTCGAGGGACCGAACGGCACGAACAGCGCAGCGATGCCGAGCGCGCGGTATGCGCCGTTGTGCAGGCGCGGCGACAGCGAGTGCGCCACCGGGTTGCCGACGATGCCGTAGAGCGTGTCGACCGCGGGCAGCTCGGGGAACGGATAGTCGCGAGCGATCCTGGCAACGGTGGGCTGGCCGGGAGCGCCGGCCTTGGCGCCGGCGGCGCCGAGGAGGATCGGCGCGCCCAGGTAGGGTGCGATGTACCGCGTCCAGACCCCGCTCTCGCCGGCGGCGAAACAGAGCACGTCGCGACGCCCGAGATCGACCAGGAGCTCGAGCGCGGCGACTTCCTCACTCGACTCGCGCGCCAGCGGCACCAGCTTGTAGAGCGCGGCCGGCACCTGCGCCATGGTCTGGAACTGGCGTTCGAGCTGCGATGCCTCGCGTCCCGGACCGTGCCAGGACACGACGCGCTTCTCGACCGGCACTTCCTGCAGCAACGGATCGTGGAGGTCGCGCTCGGCTTCGAGATCGATCCAGTCGAACTCCGCCGCTGCGGCGGCGAGCCGCTGGCGCCGCCGCGACAGCGACCCTTCGAAGGCGCCGCCTTCGCCGCGGCTGCGTAGCGTGTAGAGGAGACGGCCCGGAAAGCGCGCTCGCAGCCAGGCCGCGGGGACCTCGCCGCACAGGTCCGCGCGCAGCTCCAGCCAGTCGACGGAGCGCGGCAACGCGGCCAGCACTCCGTCGTCCGGAGGCTCGGCCAGTGTCGCGATCAGCGAGGCCCGTTCGCCCAAAACAAAAACTCCTTCCGGGACCGGAAGGAGGGGATGACTCGTAGGGGGGTCGTCTCTCGTCCCGGGCCCGGATGGCCGGGACGCTACCCCGGCCTAGATCCAGACGTGATGATGCGCCCAGGGCCACCAGAGGCCCACGAAACCGGTCCCGAGAGCGGGGACGGGGGCGGAGTTCATCATCGCGGCCGGCATGAACGCACGATTAGACCAGCCGATTCGTAGACCTGTCAACCGGCCACCGATTGGCGGGCTGCTTGGGCTCGAGCAGCAACCTCGGGCTAGCTCTTAGTTGGTGGACGCGTTGACACCACCCGGGGCGCGCACGAAGTAACCGTCCGACCACACGATGTCCTGGTCGTAGTCGGTACCGATGAAGAAGCCGGGGGTGTAGTCCGTGGTTTCCTCCGAACCGTCGCGACCGAGGCTGCGGATCGCGATCACGCGCGCGCTCTGCAGCAGGGTGTCGAACGGACCGGCGGGATTGAACGATCCGCGATACTCGTACGGCGTTCCCCAACCGTCGTCGGTGGGGAGCTCCTGGATGTAGAAGAAATTGGGGTTCGACGGGGCGGCCTCGAGCAGGGCTGCCAGCTCGGTGCCCTCGATCGGACTACCGAAGGTCCAATCGAAGGGCTCGGTGCTCTGGCCAGCGGCGGCCGCCGACATCTGGTCGGTGACCCACGACATCCACGCGGTGCCGATGCTGCGGATGTCGCCGACAGTGGCCTTCTGCTTGGCCTTCTGCAGCGCGTCGAGCAGGTTCGGGATCAGGATCGCCGCGATGATGCCGATGATGGCCACGACGATCAGCAGCTCGATCAGGGTGAACCCCTTCTGGCCCCTACGCTTCGTAAGTCCCCTCAACATACGTGGGTGCTCCTTTGCTCTGCGTTTCGTGTCTGCGAGGTCGACTACTATACCAAAGGTTATGACAAGAGGCGCGTCGTGAAATGATCGCACCGAACCGCCATGGCCAGCGAAGCGACCTCCCCCGGCGCGCGCATCGGCCACGTCCACCTCAAGGTCGCCGACCTCGATCGGGCCATCCGCTTCTATCGCGACGTGCTCGGCTTCGAGGTGACGCAGCGCCTGGGTGACAGCGCCGCATTTCTCTCCGCCGGCGGCTACCACCATCACATCGGACTCAACACCTGGGAGAGCGAGGGCGGGCCTTGGCCCGCGCCGGGCACGACCGGCCTCTACCATCTGGCGATCCTCTACCCGACGCGCGCCGAGCTCGCCGCCGCGCTGCGACGGCTGATCGAGAAACGCATCCCACTCGAAGGCGCGAGCGACCACGGCGTGAGCGAAGCGCTCTACCTGCGCGACCCTGACGGCAACGGCGTCGAGCTCTACTGGGACCGCCCGCGCGACGTCTGGCCCCGCGACGCCGACGGCGGCCTCGCGATGTTCACGCGCCGGCTCGACCTCGAGAACCTCCTGAGCACGCTGCCGAGCGGCGAACGATGAAGGGCGGCTGGTTGCGGGAGATCCGCCGTCGTCTCGGCCGCAAGCGCCACGATCAGTTCCAGCTCTCTCTCCCCTTCTTCGGCAAAGTCGCCGCCGATCCTGTTCCGAGCGCGACGCCGATCGGCGCCGGTGATGCCGCCGGCGCGGCACTCTTCGCCCTGTGGAACGAGTCGGCGCCGCGCTGGAGCGCGCAATGGGGCGTGCCGGATCTTCGCCGCGAGGTCCGGCTCGAGCTCAGCCGTCGTATGCGCTCCTCGCTCGGCGGCTTCTACGCCCGCGACCGGGTGATCCGCATCGCCGACACCCTGCTCGAAGCGCCGCCGCATCTGCTCGGCGAAGTGCTCTGCCACGAAGCCGCGCACGCGGCGGTCGAGATCCTCCACGGCGGTCGCGCGCGATCGCACGGACGGGAGTGGCGCGAGCTGATGCAGCTCGTCGGGCTCGAGCCGCGTGTCCATGTCCCCAGCGCCGAGCTGGGTGGAGCGTCGCAGCGTGCCGCGCGCAAGCGCTGGGTGTGGCGACATCGCTGTCCGCACTGCCGCGCGGAACGGATCGCGGGCAGGCCGGTGAGGCAATGGCGCTGCCGGCCGTGCCAGGCGGCCGGCGGCGACGGCAAGCTGGCGGTCACGCGAGTCGCCGCGCGCGCTCTCTCTGGCCGGCGCTGATGCATTCGAGGTCGCCTCCTCCGCGCGAGTCCCTGACGGCGATGCTCACCGTGCGCCAGCGCAGCGACAGCGAATTCACCGCCTCTCTCGAGAGCTTCTGGGGCTCGAGCGCGAAGGGGGACCTACTGGCGCGCGCGACGCTGGTCGCCACCGTCGGGACCGGCCGCGCCATCGCCTCGGCGCACACGTTCTTCGCGGGCCGCGCCCAGCCCGACGTCGAGATCCGGCTCACGCGCGAACAACCGTCGGCCGACCGCTCGCGCGTCTACTCCTATGAAGACCAGACCCTACGCAGCGAGACGATCTTCCGTTTCGCCGGCGCGCCGGATCGATTCACCTATCAAACGCTGCCGGCGCTCGACGCCCTGCCGTCGCCGGAAGACCTGCCGAGCGAAGTCGAGACCGCAAAGAAGGAAGGGTGGGCGCGGTTCGCGGTGGGACCGATCGAATCGCGTCGGATCGGTGAGCACGCGGCGGTAGACGACGGTCAGCCCGCCGTCTGGCAAGGGTGGCTGCGCCCTCGCCAGCCGCTGCCGGCCGACACCCGCGTCCAGACCGCAGCGCTAGCGTTCCTGTCGGAATACCGTTCTCACTGGGGTGTCGAACTACGGCTGGGCGCCGACTTCCCGCGCAGCGACATCCTGATCCTCGACCACTCGTTGTGGATCCACCGTTCGGTGCCCTGGGAAGACTTCTGGTTGGTGCGAACCTCGACCGACGTCGGCGTCGGCGGCCGCTGCTTCTCGCGGCGCGAGATCTTCACGCGCGCGGGCGCGATGGTGGCGTCGGCGGCGTGGGAAGCCGTGGTACGCCGGTGATACTTTCAACGGTCCCGATCGACTTCTTCAGGAGACGGTACCGATGAGCCAGCTCAAGGTCTATGGAACGCCGATGTCCCGCGCCGCGCGCACGTTGTGGATGTGCCGCGAGCTCGCGATTCCCTTCGAGCTCGTGAACGTCCAGTTCGCCGACGGCAGCACGAAAACGCCGGAGTACCTGGCGATCAACCCCAACGGCCGCATTCCCTCCATCCAGGATGGCGACTTCACGCTCTACGAGTCGATGGCGATCAACCTCTACCTGGCGCGCAAGCACCCGGGTCCGCTCACGCCGGCGACGCTCGAGGACGAGGCGCGCGCCTGGCAGTGGAGCTTCTGGGTGATGACCGAGGTCGAGAAGCCGCTGGTGACGGTGCTGCTCCAGCGCCTGCAAATGCCGGCCGGCAGCCCGGAGGAGAGATACTTCCGCCAGCGCGTACCCAGGGACGCGAAGAAGGAAGCCGAAGCCCTCGCCGAGCTTCCGAAGCCTTTCGCGGTGCTCGAAGCCGAGCTCGGCAAGAGCAAGTGGCTGGGCGGCGGGAGCTTCACCGTCACCGACCTCAACGTCGCGTCGGTCATGTTCTGGACGCGGCTCGCGCACATCGACCTCACCGCCACGCCGCGGATCGCCGAATGGCTCGACCGGTGCACGTCACGTCCGGCGTTCGGCGCCGAGCTCGCCGGCGCGCGCTTCAGCGAAGGCAAGGTCAACGAAGCCGGGCGATGACGCCGAGGCAGGCCGCGGGGAAGAAGACCGTGGGGAAGAAGACCCCCGCGAAGAAGGTCGTTGCGAAGAAGAAAGTCGCGCGCGGCGTCACCCATCAGTGGGTCCGCGATACCGCGCTCGCGCTGCCGGGCGTGGTCGAAGGCACCTCCTACGGCACGCCCGCGTTTCGCGTCAACAAAGGATTCATCTGCCGCTTCCACCAGGACGGCAAGTCGCTGGTGGTTCCCCTCAACATGGACGATCGCGAGATCGTGATGCGCGTCGATCCCGAGTCGTTCTACATCACCGATCACTATCGCAACTATCCGTACGTGCTGGCGCGGCTTGGCACCGTCGATCGAGACGCGCTGCGCGATCTACTGGAGGAGGCGTGGCGAAGGCAGGCGCCGAAGCGATTGATCGAAGAGATGGAGGAGGGGACTGACGTCGGGACGGGTCAGGGCTCTGACCGCAGGGAACGATGCTCGTAGTCGCGGCCCCAATCGCACAACGCGGCCAGCACCGAATCGAGCGCGCGACCGAGCGCCGTGAGCGTGTATTCGACCCGCGGCGGCACCTCCGCGAACACCTGGCGCTCGAGCAGCCCGTCCGCCTCGAGCTCGCGGAGCTGCTCGGTGAGAACCTTGGCGGACACCTCGGGAATGGCGCGCTGGAGCTCGGCGAAGCGGCGGGTGCCCTCGAGCAGCTCCCACAGGATCCGCGGCTTCCATTTGCCGGCGATGGCGTGAAGCGCGTGCTCGACGGGGGATCGGCACTCGGTGCAGGAGGTCGTCATGGGTGGGCGCCAGCTCCAGTGGGACGGGGACTAACGACCTGGTAAGTATCCCACATCGTGGTGCGTCCTTGACCCGGCGCGCGGCTGGGCCGACACTGTCCCTCGCGCCGGCCCCACGTCGGCCCGCGCCGTCCGGTGAGGATGCCGGACGCAGCCCGAGGAAACCATGACCCAGACCACGAACACTGTCGCCACCGCATCGACCAAAACGCCCGCCGCCACCACCCGGGAGCTCGAAGAGCACGAGTTCGACGCGGCCGTTCGCCCCGAACGACTCACCGTCGTCGACTTCTCTGCCACCTGGTGCGGCCCCTGCCGCATGCTCGAGCCGATCCTGGGCGAGCTCGCCGCCGAGATGCCGAGTATCGACTTCGTGAAGCTGGACGTCGATCGCAGCCAGCAGATCGCGATCCGCTACGGCGTGCAGGCGGTGCCGACGCTACTCGTCCTGCGCTCCGGACGCGTCGTCGATCGCTTCGTCGGGCTGCGCTCGAAAGGCGAGCTCGCCGAGCGGCTGCGCCAGCACGACACCGCCTGAGCCGCGGCGAGCGCGCTGTCAGCCCGCGCTCGAGGCCGCAGATCGCATGGTACGCTCCGCCCGCGTCGAGCGGGCGCAGCGATGGCTCCAGAACGCGAAACTCTCGACATCGACGTCCTCTTCGTCGGCGCCGGTCCGGCCAGCCTGGCCGGGGCCTATCGCCTGGCGACGCTGATCGCCGAGCACAACGAGTCGGGCCACGGCGCGCAGCTCGAAGTCTCGATCGCGGTGCTCGAGAAGGGCGCCGAGGTCGGCGCTCACGCGCTGTCGGGCGCGGTGGTCGACCCGCACGCGTTGCGCGAGCTCTATCCCGCCGACTGGCGCGAGGCGCCGCTCGAGGCCGAGGTCAAGGACGAGAAGCTGCTGTGGCTCACCTCGAAGCGCGCCATCTCGCTTCCGGTTCCGCCCATGCTCGACAACGAGGGCAAGTACGTCGCGTCGCTGGGCAAGCTGGTCAAGTGGATGGCGGCCAAGGTCGAAGCCGCCGGCGTCGACGTCTTCGCCGGTTTTCCGGGGCGCTCCGTTCTGCTCGACGGCGAGCGTGTGGCCGGTGTGCGGACCGGCGATCGCGGCGTCGACAAGCACGGCAAGCCCAAGTCGAACTACGAGCCAGGGATAGACATCCGCAGCAAGGTGGTCGTCCTCGGCGAGGGCCCGCGCGGCACGCTGACACTCGAGCTCGAGAAGAGTCACGGCCTCGCGCGGGGGCGCAACCCGCAGGTCTACGCCATCGGCCTCAAGGAGGTGTGGGAGGTCCCGGGTGTGCTCGCCGCCGGCGACGTCGCTCATACCATGGGCTGGCCGCTCGACTTGCACACCTTCGGCGGCGGCTTCATCTACGGCATGAAGGACGACCTGGTGATCGTGGGCCTGGTGGTGGGTCTCGACTACCGCAACCCGTACCTCGATCCGCACCAGGAGTTCCAGCGCTTCAAGACGCACCCCGAGCTGGCAAAGATCCTGCGCCGCGGACGCATGCACTACTACGGCGCCAAAGCCATCCCGGAGGGCGGCTGGTGGTCGATGCCGAAGCTCTCGGGCGACGGCTTCCTGCTCATCGGTGACAGCGGCGGCTTCGTCAACGGGCAGCGGCTCAAGGGCATCCACCTGGCGATGAAGTCCGGCATGCTCGCCGCCGAGACGATCTTCGACGCGCTACGCAAGGGCGACACCTCGGCCGCTTCGCTTGCAAGCTTCGAAGACCGCGTGCGCGAGAGCTGGGCCGGCGACGAGCTGTGGGAGGTCCGCAACTTTCATCAGGCCTTCGATCACGGCACTTTCGCAGGCATCGCTCAGGCCGGCATCGGCATGCTGACGCGCGGTCGCGGCTTCGGTATCTTCAACCGGCTGAGCGCCGAGCCCGGGCACACCAAGCTGCAGCGCCTCAACAGTCCGTTCGATGGGAAGGTCGAGCGGCCGGAGCCGGTCGCGATCGACGGCGCGCTCACGTTCGACAAGCTGGCCGACGTCTACAACTCGGCCACCGCGCACGAGGAGGATCAGCCGGTCCACCTGCTGGTGCACGACACCGACATCTGCATCTACCAGTGCGCGGTCGAGTACGCCAATCCCTGCCAGCGCTTCTGCCCCGCCAACGTCTACGAGATGGTGGACGACGGCTCCTCGCCCACCGGGCAGCGCCTGCAGATCAACGCGTCCAACTGCGTGCACTGCAAGACCTGCGACATCATGGATCCTTACCAGATCATCACCTGGGTACCGCCCGAGGGGGGCGGCGGTCCCAACTACGGAAAGATGTGACGGTCCACCGCCGGCGGCGGCCCGACACTCGATGCGCGCTCGCCATCTTCCGGTCGCCGGCGTCGTCTTCGTCGCGATCGTGAGCAACGCCGCCGCTCGCGCCGCCGAGCCGCTCTCGCTCGACGTCATCTTCGCCGAGGAGGGCCACGCTCGATCACCCTCCGAGATCGCGTGGACGGAGGACGGAAGCCGCGTCTCTTTCTTGTGGTCGAAGGAAGGCAAACGCGACCTGTGGTCGATGGCGCCCGGCACCGACCGCGAGCCGGCGGTCCTGGTGCGAGCCGGCGAGCTCGAGGACGGCGAGCGCGAGATCACGCTCAAGGACTACGTCTGGTCGCCGGACGGCAAGGCGCTCCTGTTTCAGGTCGCCGGCGACCTCTACCACTACCGGCTCGCCGATCGCGCTCTGCGGCGGTTGACGACGCAATCGACCAAGAACGAAGATCCGCGGTTCTCGCCCGACTCCTCCACCGTGGCGTTCGTGCGTGACGCCGACCTCTGGATCGTCGACGTCGCGAGCGCCAAGGAGCGACGCCTGACCCAGGACGGCGCCGAGGGGAAGGTCCTCAACGGCAAGCCCGACTGGGTGTACTGGGAGGAGATCTGGTCGCGGCGCTCGATCGGGTTCTGGTGGTCGCCCGACAGCAAGAGAATCGCCTACCTGCGCTTCGAAGAGGACGGCGTACCGACCTATCCGCTGCTGCGCGACAAAGAGATCGAGGCCACCGTCGAGCGGCAGCCCTATCCGAAAGCGGGCGACCGCAACCCGACCGTCCGCGTCGGCGTGCTCGACCTCGCCAGCGGCGCCACCACGTGGATGAAGACCGGATTGAAGGACGGTGAGGACTATGTCGCGCGCGTGCGCTACAGCCCCAAGGGCGATCGCCTGGCGGTGATCCGACTGGCGCGCGAGCAGAACCAGGCGGACCTCCTCCTCTGCGATCCCGCGACCGGCGAGTGCAC
>DATAFT010000155.1:0-14978 GCA_036257295.1 Thermoanaerobaculia bacterium | reverse complement strand
CGAGCGCCGGCAAGTTAGACCATAGTCCTACCTACCCTACTGCGCTTCGTACTGGACGTTCTCGACCACCCGGAACGCGGTCCGGGTCAGCTTGACGCCCGGCTCGACGTCGTAGACCGTCGCCTTTCTGCCATCGAGCGTGAACTCGAACTCGGGGTCGACCACCACCTCGACGATGCGGCCCTTCTCGTTGCGCACGAAGATCGTGTTGTTCATCCGGCGCACCACCTCGCCGTGATCGACCACCAGCGTGCTCGCGGTGCGCGTAATGGACGGCTTCTCACCCGGCTCCGCCCGATCGACCCACTATCACCTGATCGAGGTTCTTGACCTCCGCCGATACCTTGCCCGTCACCTCGCCTCCGAGGGGCCCGCGCAAAGTGACCTGACGCTTGGCGGGATCGACGGCGGTGACCTCGCCCGACAGCGTGACCAGCTCACTCTTCTTCATCGTGTCCGCCGGAGGCGCCGCGAGTGCCGCGACGGTGAGGACCGCGGCAGTGACGGAAGCAGCACTGAACCGAAGCAGCGTCGTACGAGCGTTCATTCGCTGTCCTCCTCGAGTGCTCGACTGTGAGAGCGATGCTAGACCCAGCCGCCGTAATTGCCTGTCGAGCAAGCCGACAAGTGTGGCCGGAGAAAAGGATTCGAGCGAGAATCGCCCCGATGTCCACACCGGCGGCCCGGCCGAGCGCTGAAGCGGCGGACGACCCCCGGCCTCGCCGGAGAAGGCGATCCAGGCGCCTGGGTCTGATCGTCCTCGCGGCCCACGTTCTCGGCATCCTCACCTCGATTCACGCGTTGATGACGGTGCGCACGTCGCAGGGGACGATCGCCTGGATCGTCTCGCTCAACACTTTTCCCTATGGCGCCGTCCCCGCCTACTGGGTGTTCGGCCGCTCGAAGTTCCAGGGCTACGTCATCGAACGTCGGACCCGGGACCAGTGGACGGACCAAGAGGCCCGCCGCGTCGCGGCCGCGCTCGATCCGCTCATCCCCGACTTCGCGCGCTCCCCGGGCGCCGCCCTCGCCGGCCAGCGGCTCGCGCGACTGCCCTACCTCGGCGGCAACGAGGTGGAGCTCCTGATCGACGGTGAGGCGACGTTCGAGAGCATCTTCGACGGCATCGATCGCGCCCGCGACTACGTGCTCGTCCAGTTCTACATCGTGCACGACGACCGGGTGGGGGGAGAGCTCGCCGACCACTTGATCGCCAAGGCCCGCGAGGGTGTGCGCGTGCGCTTCCTCTACGACGAGATCGGAAGTGGCGATCTCGGCGACGCCTACCGCGAGTCGCTCGAGGCCGCGGAGGTCTCGGTGGCTCCGTTCGGAACGACGCGCGGGCGCGGCAATCGCTTCCAGCTCAACTTCCGCAATCACCGCAAGATCGTCGTCGTCGATGGCGTCGAGGGCTGGGTGGGCGGCCACAACGTCGGCGACGAGTACCTGGGGCGCGACCCCGAGGTCGGCGCCTGGCGCGACACGCACCTCCGCATCGCGGGCCCCGCGGCCATCGGCCTGCAGCTCGCCTTCCTCGAGGATTGGAACTGGGCCACCGGCGAGCTCCTCTTCGACCAGCTCTCGTGGAAGGTCGAGCCACGCGGCGAGAGTGCGGCGTTGATCCTGCCCAGCGGCCCCGCCGACCGCCTCGAGACGGCGAGCCTGATGTTCCAGCAGGCGATCCAGGGCGCTCGCGAGCGGGTCTGGATCGCGAGCCCGTACTTCGTGCCGGACGACGGCGTGCTCTCCGCTCTACACCTCGCCGCTCTGCGCGGCGTGGA
Organism: Thermoanaerobaculia bacterium; assembly: GCA_036257295.1. Classification (GTDB taxonomy): domain Bacteria; phylum Acidobacteriota; class Thermoanaerobaculia; order Multivoradales; family Multivoraceae; genus DATAFT01. The sequence continues at coordinate 13,197 of DATAFT010000155.1, read as the reverse complement.
CGTCCGTCTCCTCGTGCCGGAGCGATCGGACAGCAGGATCGTCGACGCGGCGGCCGAGACCTTCCTGCAAGCGCTGATCGATTCGGGCATCGCCGTCTATCGGTATCAGGGAGGCTTCCTGCACTCGAAGCACTTCCTGGTCGACGACCTGGTCTCGAGCGTCGGCACCGCGAACCTGGACAACCGCTCGCTGCGGCTCAACTTCGAGGTCACCGCCATCGTCGGCGACCCGGCCCTCAACGCGAAAATGGTGGAGATGTTCGAGCGCGACCTGGCGCGGTCGCGCCGCGTCACCACCGAGGAGCTCGCGGCCCGCTCTTTCGGGCGGCGGTTGTTCGCGCGCGCGGCGCTGATGTTCTCGCCGGTCTTGTGATCAGACCTTGCCGGCCAGGTAGGTCTCGATCGCGGGCGCCGTGCAGCGCGTGCAACCAGCGCCCACCGCTCCGGTGATCAGCGTCGCACCGCGAAAACCGAACATGTAGCGAAGACCGAGGAGGCCGTCGGTGAGCGGATCGACCGCGCCGTTGCCGTCGACGTCGAGGTCGGCGAGCACCGCCACCCGGCGGCCGAAGATGCCGTAGCTCGAGCCGTCCTGCTCGTCGCTGATCCAGACCACCACGAACCCGGAGCCGTCCAGGCGCGCGACGCTGGGACGGATCTGATACTCGGAAGTGTAGGCGTTGACTCGAGCATCGAGCCCGTCCGGGAAGCCCAGGCCGTCGAGGCGGCGCGCAACCACCTCCTCGATGTCCCACACCACCAGGTAGGAACCCGCCCGGCCGGCGACATCGGGGACCGACTGCGCGAAGGCGATGTCGGCGTTGATCCGCACCTCGCTCGCCGGTGCGGTGCCGGCTTCGTCGAAACGGCGCCCGAACACCCCCGGGCCGCTGCCGTCGTCGCCGCGCCACACCACGACGAAGCCGGTGTCGCTGCTAGCGATCATCGGCCCGCTCTGATCGCCGAGGGTGATGTTGTTGATCAGGAACTCTTCACCGAGTCGAGTCCCCGAGCTGTCGAAGCGCTGGCCGAAGACGCCACCGTCGCTCCCGTCCTGCAGGCTGCTGTCCCACACCACCACGAACCCCGGGCTCGCCTCGGCTACCTCCGGCGCGAACTGCCTATCGGTGAAGTAGGTGTTGACCTGGAACTGCTCGCCCAGCCGCGTCCCTGAGCTCGAGAAACGCTGCCCGAACACTCCGCCGTAGTGGTAGTCGCCCAGACTCTCCCAGACCACCACGAAACCGCCGGCGCCATCCCCGGCGACACTCGCGTTCTCCTGGTCGCCGAGGGTACGGACGGCGACCTGGAACTCGGCGCCGATCGGGTTGCCATTCGACCCGAACCTCCGTGCGAACACGCCGTATTCGTTGCCGTCCTGCCCGTTGCTGGTCCAGGTCACGACGAAGCTCGAGCCGAGCCCGGCGACGTGGGCGTCGAACTGCGAAGCTGTCGTGTACAGGGTCGCCTGGAACTCGACGCCGACCCGCGCGCCCGTGCTCGAGAACCGACTCCCGAACACTCCCTGCGAGTCGCCGTCGTGAGGGGAGGACCAGACCACGACGAAGCCGCTGCCGACTCCGGACACGTCCGGCGCGAACTGCGCGAGCGGGGTGTAGCTGTTGATCTGGAACTCGGACCCGACGAGGGCGACCTGACCGGGCACCGGCGCGCCAGCCAGGAACGCGCTCAGGACGGCGGCACAGAGTCCTCTTGGCGAAGATGGCTCTCGGCGCATCGTGGATCCTCCTCGCGGGGGACTAGGCGATCGAATCGGCGCGCAACCCGGCCCGCTTGCAGATGGCTCGCCACTCGGCGGGCGTCACCGGTTGCACCGAGAGCCGCTGGCCGCGCTGGAGCAGCGCCATCTGCTCGAGCTCGGTCATCCCGCGCAGCTCGTCCATCGGCAGCAGCCGATCGAGCTTGCGCACGAACTCGATCTCGACCAGCGACCAGCGCGGATCTTCGCGCTTCGACTTGGCGTCGTAGTAGTCGCTCTTGGGATCGAACTGACTGGGGTCGGGGTAGGCCTCGCGCGACACCCGCGCGATGCCGGCGATGCCGGGCGGGTCGGCCGATGAATGATGGAAGAACGCGAGATCGCCCACCTTCATCGCCCGTAGGTGGTTGCGCGCCTGGTAGTTCCTCACGCCTTCCCACGCCGACTTGCGATCGCGCGCGAGATCGTCGATCGAGTAGACATCGGGCTCGGACTTCATCAGCCAGTGCTGTTTCGACATGGTCCTTCGCTCCACCGAAGAGGGAGCAGACGAGCTGCTCCCCTACCGCGCGATCTGCCCCTCGCGGAGCGGCTCTTGCGGCGTGCGCGGCTCGTCGGGATAGAGCGCCGCCACTTGCGCGTCGTAGCCGTTGAACATCTGGGTGCGGAAAGGCTCCTCGGTGTCGAGCCAGTACGAGATCCCCTGGCTCCAGCGCGGGTGCGGAATGTTCGGATTCACGTTGGACAGGAAGCCGTACTCGTGACGTTGCATCATCCAGAACGTCATCGGCGGCTTCTCGACGAACTCGATCTTCACGATCGACTTCGGATTCTTGTACCCGTATTTCCACGGCACCACGATGCGCACCGGCGCGCCGTGCTGCTTCAGGAGCGGCTCGCCGTACACCCCGGTGACGACCATCGCCAGCTCGTTGGTCGCCTCGTCCATCCGGAGCGCCTCGTGGTAAGGCCAGGGGTACCAGTGCGCCTCGCGGATGCCCGGCATCTGATCGGGCTTGCTGGCGCTCTCGAATCGCAGGAAACGCGCCTTCTCGGTGGGCTGCGCCTGGTCGATCAGGAGCTTGAGCGGAAACCCGCTCCACGGCACGTTCATCGCCCAGCGCTCGACACAGCGGAAATGGTAGACGCGCTCCTCGTGCGGAAACGCGAACAGAGCGTCGAGGTCGAGCGTCATCGGGTTCTTGCACTCGCCCGTGACCTCGATCTTCCAGGGATCGACCTCGAACTTGGTGGTGCCCTCCCAGGCCGGGCCGCCCTTGCCCGGGAGAAACTCGTAGAAGTTGTTGTGGGTGGCGGCGGCGAGGCGCGGCGTGAGGTCTGCGCGCTGGCCCTGTGGGAGCGTGTAGGCCTCGTTGCGCTTCGCGGGAAACACGCCGGGCCGCTGGAGCGGCGGCTTCAGGATGCGCTCGTCGGGATCGTCGGCGAAGACAGGCGCCGCCGCGGCAATGCCGGCGATACCCGCGACTCCGGCCGAAGCGGCGCCGATGAAGCGGCGGCGATCGAAAAAGACCTCGCGCGGCGTGGGCTCGAGCGAAACGATGTCCAGCTTGCGGCGCACCATCGTCTGTGCTCCTTTCGAGCAGCGCTCCTCGCGGACACTCCTACTCTAGGGCAATCGCCGCCGCCGCCGCGAGCAACGTTTTCGCCGGGCTCCCCGCTTCTTCGCGCACCAGCCGCGGCACCAGGTAACCGGGCAGTCGGGCGGCGACCGAGCGGACCAACTCGCGCGCCTCGACCTCGCCGACAGCGAAGTGCGCGGCCCCTTCCACTGGATCGAGCAGATGCAGGTAGTAGGGCAACACGCCCGCTCCGTCGAGCGACTCCGACAGCGCGCACAGGACGTCGGCCGAGTCGTTGACGCCGCGCAACAGCACCGACTGGTTGAGCACCGTGAGGCCGCGCCCGCGCAACGAGCCGAGCGCGGCGACCACGCCATCATCGATCTCGGCGGGATGGTTGGCGTGAACGACGATCAGCGGCCGCAGCCGCGAGCCTCCCAGCCAATCGAGCAGCGCGGCGTTCACGCGCGCCGGAATCGCGATCGGCCAGCGCGTGTGGATCCGCAGCCGGCGCAGGTGTGGGACATCGGAGAGCTTCGCCTCCAGAGCGGCGAGCGCGTCGTCGTCGAGGGAGAGCGGATCGCCGCCCGACAGGATCACCTCGCGAATCGACGTGTCGGCCCGCACGTAGTCGATCGCCCGCTCCTGCGCCTCCTCGCTCAGCGCGTGCTCGCCGTAGGGGAAGTGACGACGAAAGCAGTAACGACAGTGCACCGGGCAGGCCCCGGTCACGATCAGCAGCACGCGGCCGCGGTACTTGTGGAGCACCCCGGGCACCGGCGACGCCTCGGCTTCGGCCAGCGGATCGACGGTCCAGCCCGCCGCCTGACGGACCTCGTCGGCGGTCGGCGCGAACTGCCGCAGGAGCGGGTCGCTGGCATCGCCGTGCCGCATCCGACCCACCAGCTCGCGCGGCACGCGGAGCGGGAACCGCCGCGCGGCTTCGCGCGCGCCCGCGGAACCGAGGAACGCGGCGGCCGTCACACCGAGGCCGGCCGCGTCGGCGAGCTCTCCTGGGTCGCGGATCATCGGCGGTCATTGTACGAGGACGCGCCGGAGGAGCGAACGACGCGCTGCTATGATTGCGCGCCGCCGCGGCGGTCCCCGCAGCAAATCGCCATCGAGGAGCCCATGTCGACGATCCAGACCGGCCAGTTCAGAAACGGCATGAAGATACTGCTCGACGGCGACCCCTGGAACATCGTCGAGACCGAGTTCGTCAAGCCAGGCAAAGGCCAGGCCTTCGTCCGAGCCCGCGTCAAGAACCTCAACACCGGCCGCGTGGTCGAACGCACCTTCAAGTCCAACGAGACGGTGGAAGGCGCCGACGTGTCGGAGACCCAGATGACCTATCTCTACCGGGAAGCCGAGTCCTGGCACTTCATGAACCCGGAGACGTACGAGCAGGTGACGGCCAGCGGCGCCGCGGTCGAGGACGCCAAGAACTGGATCAAGGAAGAGGACAGCTGCACCGTCACCCTGTGGAACGGTCAGCCGATCCAGGTGACGCCGCCCAACTTCGTGAACCTCGAGATCGTCGAGACCGATCCCGGCGTCCGCGGCGACACCTCGGGCGGCGGCGGCAAGCCCGCCACGCTCACGACCGGTGCCGTGGTCCGCGTCCCGCTCTTCGTTCAGACCGGTGAGGTCATCAAGATCGACACCCGGACCGGTGCCTACGTCTCCCGGGCCAAAGAGTAGAGACGCGGGCTGGGAGCCCTCGGCGTCGATCGACGCCCTGCGCGCGCGCGCCGATCTCCTCCAGCGCATCCGGGCCTTCTTCAATCAGCGCGGAGTCCTCGAAGTCGAAACGCCGGCGCTGTCGCAGCGCGCGGTCACCGACGTCCATCTGGCGTCGCTGTCCGCTCTCTATCGTGGACCTGGTGTCACGACGGACGGTCTGTCGCTCTTCCTGGTGACCTCGCCCGAGCTCGCGATGAAGCGACTGCTCGCGACCGGCAGCGGCCCCATCTTCCAGATCGCGCGCGCGTTCCGCGACGGGGAGCGCGGCCGTCAGCACAATCCCGAGTTCACGCTGCTCGAGTGGTATCGGCCGGGCTTCGACGGCGTGGCGCTTCAAGAGGAGGTGGCCGCGCTCCTGCGCGAGGTAGCCGGCGCCGCGCGCTGCGATCGACGCAGCTACGCGAGCCTCTTCGAGGAGACGCTCGCGCTCGACCCGCACCGCGCCGGCCTCGACGCGGTGATCGACGCGATGCGGCGCACGGGCCTCCAAGCGCCGCCACCGGCGGACGCCGACGAAGGGCTGCAGCTCCTCTTCTCGCATTCGATCGAGCCGCGCCTCGCGGCGTCACCCGCTCCCGTCATCGTCTTCGACTATCCGCGCGGCCAGGCCGCGCTCGCGCGCCTCTCGGCAAGCGATCCGCCGGTGGCGGAACGATTCGAGGTCTACTGGCGCGGGCTCGAGCTGGCGAACGGGTTTCACGAGCTGACCGACGCCGCCGAGCAGAGGCGGCGCTTCGAGCGCGACCGCGAGCAGCGACACCGTCGCGGCCTGCCGGTGCCGCTCGCCGACGAGCGCTTCCTGAGCGCGCTCGAGGCCGGTTTGCCCGAATGCTCGGGAGTGGCGCTCGGCGTCGATCGGCTGTTGATGGCGATGCTCGGCGCGCGCTCGATCGACGAGGTGCTGGCCTTCCCCATCGAGCGCGCCTAGAGCAACTCGGAGGCGATACGATGCGACCGTTCCCCCGAAGGAGGACAACATGAGAAGGACTCTCCGGCGACAGGTCGCTCTCTCGGCCCTCGGCTCATCGCTCCTGCTGGCGGGCCTCGCCTCGATCGCCTGCGCTCGCCCCGCGAGCGAGCAACCCGCGGCGTCGTCCGCACCGGCGGCCGATCCGGTGCAAGCGGAGATCGCAACCGAGCACGGTCTGATCGCGGGCGCGCCCTCCGCGGACGATCCGACGGTCCTGGTGTGGAAGGGCATCCCGTACGCCGCGGCGCCGGTCGGGGACCTGCGGTGGAAGCCACCCGCGCCGGCGGTCGACTGGAAGGGTGTGCGCGATGCCAAGGTCTTCGGTTCCGCCTGCTGGCAGCCGGAGCCCAACCCCGAGTCGTTCTACGGCGGCGGGCCGATCGAGCGCGACGAGAACTGCCTCTTCCTCAATGTCTGGAGTGCCGCGAAGCAGTCCGACGAGGCGCGACCGGTGATGGTCTGGGTGCACGGCGGCGCGCTGGTGACCGGCACCGGCGCCACTCCCTGGTACGACGGCACCGCGCTGGCGACGAAGGGCGTCGTGCTGGTCACCATCAACTATCGCCTCGGACCGATGGGATTCCTCGCTCACCCCGCGCTGTCGGCCGAGTCGAGTCCGTCGTCGTCGGGCAACTACGGCATCCTCGATCAGATCGCGGCATTGCAGTGGGTTCGCGACAACATCGGCGCCTTCGGCGGCGACCCGAAGAACGTCACGATCTTCGGCGAGTCGGCCGGTTCGTGGAGCATCTGCTACCTCCAGGCGACACCGCTCGCGCACGGTCTCTTCCACCGCGCGATCGGCCAGAGCGGCGGCGTGTTCGGACCGATGCCGCGCCTGGCAGCGGGCGCGGGCGACGCATCGCCACCGCGCGCCGACTTCGAGCCCGCGGAGAGCGCCGGGGTTCACTTGGCCGAAGCCCTCGGCGTCGAAGGGGACGCATCGGTGGCGACCGCGGCGGCGCTGCGCGCAAAGACGCCCGAAGAGATCTACGACGCCATGGCGAAGGCCGGCGGCAGAGGCCGGTTCTGGTTCCGTCCCAACGTCGACGGCTGGGTCTACCCGCAACCGATCTACGATCTCTTCGCGGCGAACCGACACTCCCCCGTGCCGCTCATGGTCGGGTCGAACGCCGACGAAGGGACAGCGCTATGGGGAGCCACCGCGCCCACGACGCTCGCGGCATACCAAACGGCGGTCGAGACCCGGTACCGGGACTTCGCGCAGGAGGTGCTCGCGGCCTACCCCGCAGCGACCGACGGCGACGCCAAGGCCGCGTACCTCGACCTCCAGGGCGACGACGTCTTCGCCTGGCAGATGCGCACCTGGGCGCGCCTCGCCAGCGCGCCCCAGTCCAGCCCCGTATTCCTCTACTACTTCAGTCGCGTGCCGCCCGGGCCCGAGAGTGAGACGTACGGCTCGTACCATGCCGCGGAGATCGTCTACGCGTTCGACAACCTGAAGAAGGGCAGGTCGTCACACACCTGGCAGCCGGCCGACGAGGCGCTCGCCGACACCATGTCGTCGTACTGGGTGAGCTTCGCCAAGGACGGCAATCCCAACGAGGAAGGCCTGCCGCCGTGGCCGCGATACGCGATCGCCACCGATCAAGCGCTCGAGCTCGGCGACGAGATCCGGGTCCTCGATGCGCTCAAGAAGGAGCGACTCGACTTGCTCGACCGGTTCTACGAGTCCGAGCGAGCCGCCGCTGCCGGCCTCGGCGCTTCCGAGCAGAAGCAGGCGCCGTCAGCCGCCTCGGGCGCGCGCTGACCGGAATTCGGTGACAGTCACCAATTCGGAGACTGGAGATTCGATGTCGCCGCCAGCCGTGACGCTCTTCTATTCGTTTCGCAGCCCGTACTCGTGGTTGGCGGTCCGCCGACTGCAACGCGTCGAGCTCGACGCGGAGCTGCGATGCGTCGCCGTGTTCCCGCCGCCGGGCATGACCCCGGCCTCGACGTCGTCGCCACGTCGCCTGGCCTACACGCGCGACGACGCCACCCGCATCGCCGCGGCTTACGGCTACACCGTGCGCTGGCCCGAGACGCTCGACACCGAGTGGGCGCGCCCCCACGGCAGCGCGTACTGGGCCACCGAAGCCGGACGTGGCAACGAGTTCATCCTCGCGGCTCACGCGGCGCGGTTCGAACGAGGAGAGGATCTCGGGGACGCTACGGTGCTCGCCGGCATCGCGCGCGAAGTCGGTCTCGACGGCGATGCCTGCGTCGCGGCGGCCGATGAACCGGCGCGCCACTCCCAGGTCTGGAAGGGGATGGCGGAAGCGCAGGCCACCGGGATCTTCGGCGTGCCGACCTTCGTGCTCGATGGGGAGCTGTTCTGGGGCAACGATCGACTCGAGTGGCTCGTACGACGATTGGAGCAGACCCGAGGACGAGCGGTTCCGGACCTCGCGGCGCAGCCGCTGGCACCGGTCTGCTTCACGTCCTGAGCGCGACCGCCGCGCGGCGGAGGTGAGACTGGGCCTCGCGGCATTGTTCCTGCTGTATTGCGTCTCTGCGGCGCTGCTGGCGTGGTGGGTCCGGCCGAGCGGTCGCCGAGCTTCATTTCTCACGGCGCTCTTTCTCACCCTTCTCCCGCTCACCTACACCGCATCAGGGTTCCTGAAGGAGCGCACCCTGGCGCCGACGCGCATGTTCGTCGGCGTCGCGCCGTGGGCCGACCCCGAGCTGATGGCACGCGCCGCCGAGGGCGCGAGCGCGATCAATCCGGTGCTGCTCGATCCCGTCTCGCAGATGATCCCGTGGAGTCGAGCGGCCCGCGACGACCTGCTCCTCAATCCCGCGCAGGGCGCGGGCGCCGCGCTGCTCGGCAACGGCCAATCGGCGGTCCTGTTTCCGACCGAAGTGGCTTCGCGGCTGCTCGCACCCTTTCGTGCCGTGACGTACTCGCAGGCGGCGAGGTTGCTGCTCGCTGCGTGGGGGATGTTCATCCTGATCCGGCTCGCGGGCTCGAGCGAGCTCGCCGCGTGCGCCGCGGCCGCTGTCTATCTGGGCTCGGGATTCGTCCAGCTCTGGCGACTGCATCCACACTCGCTGGTCGCTGCGGCGGCGCCCTGGATCCTGGCGGCCGCGCTCTCGCTCTGGCGCCGGCCCAATCCGCGGTCGGCCGCGCTGCTCGGCCTCGCGGGCGCGCTCGGCGTCGCCGGCGGGCACCCCGAGACGCTGCTCCACGTGATGCTGTTCACCGCGTTGACCGTTCCGCTGTTGGCGCAGCTCGATCGCACCGGATCACGCGCATCGTGGACCCCTCGGCTTGCCTGGGGGGTGGCATCGGCGATGCTCGCCTTCCTGTTGGCCGCGCCGATCCTCCTGCCCTTCGTAGAGAACCTTCGAGTCTCGATCGAGTGGGTCGATCGACGCCCGCTCGGACGCACGAACGTCGAGGCACCGCTGCGAGTCGCGCTCGAGCGGCTGCGGCCCGCCGGCGCGCTGCACGCGCTCGGCGATCCGAACCGAAACACCTGGAGAGGCCCCGAGAATCTCGCCGAGCTCGGCGGTGGGGCAACCGGAGGCGCCGCCTTGTTCCTGGCCATCCTTGGCGTGGCGACTCCGCCCCGGCGCGCGCGGCGCTGGACCCTGCTCGCGATCGCCGCCGCGGGTCTCCTCGGCCTGCTGGCCGGCGCGCACATGCCGGTCGTGTCCGCCCCGTTCGGCATGGTCCCGTTGCTGCGAGACACGCTCCTCAAGCGGCTCGCGCTGTGGTGGGTCCTCGCCACGGCGGTGCTGGTCGCCGCGGGAACCGACGCCATCCGCGATGCGACCGCGCGATCGAGGCGCGCCGCGATCGCCGCCAGCCTCGCGGCTGTCGCCGCGTCGGTCGCGGTCGGGCTCGCGATCGGTGGCTCGCCGCCGACCGAGATGGCTCGCATGACGATGGCCGAGGGCGTGCCGATCGTTCTGGCACTGATCGCCGCGCTGCTGATCGCAATCGATGCGTCGATTGACGCGCGACGCCCCGCGCGGTTCGCTGCCGGCGTTGCGCTCCTGCTGTGCGCGCTGGTAGTGCCCCGACTCTGGTTGTTCGCGGGATGGATCCCGACGACTGGACCCGCGGGCTTCTATCCGGGCACCGCGGCGCTCAACGTGGTCGTCCGGCGGCTGAACGAAATGCCTCGAACCGGTGCTCGCGTGACTGGGGTGGAGGCGGGTCTGGCGCCGCACTCCGCTGCCTTCTACGGTCTCGAGGAGATCCGTTCCTACGACCCGATGACGCTGGCGCCCTACCACCGCTTCCTCAATGCGGTGATCGAGCCAGGCGCCGGCTGGTCACGAGTGCTCGATCCTCGCGCACCGGCGCTGTCGTTCCTCGGCGTGCGCTTCGTGTTCGAGCACCCGCCGCAGCCGCTGCCCGCCGATCCGGGTGTAGCTGGAGCCGTGCAGGCCGGACGGCACCTTCAACACCAAGCGCTCTTTCGCGCCGGCCTTCTGATCGCCTACAAAGGTCCCGACGCGGTGGTCTGGGAGCGTGCCGCGCTGGCGAGAGCCTTCTTTCCCCGAGCCTGGCGGCTCGAGTCGCCGGACCGAGCCTTGAGCGTCACAGCGAAGATCGACGACTTTGCGTCGATAGCCGTCGTCGATCGCGGGCCGGTCTCGGCGACAGCCGCGTCCGCGGCGACCGCGACAGCGGAGCTCTCCATCGATCGACCCAACCCACGAGCCGAGGTACTCGCCCTCGAGGTACGCCCGGGGTCGATCGACGTCGACGTCGAGACCTCCGGTGACGCGCTCCTGGCCACCAGCCAACCGGCGATACCTGGTTGGCGCGTCGAGATCGACGACCGCGGCGCGCGCGACCGCCTGCGCACGGTGAACACGGCATTCCTCGGCGTCGCGGTGCCGCCAGGCCGCCACCGAGTCGCCCTTCGCTTCGCTCCATCCTCCTGGCGACTAGGACTCGTCCTTGCCGCCTTCGGCGCGATCACCTGCGCTCTTCTTCTCTGGGGTGGTCGCCTCCGCCGGCCGACCGAGTAGCCCTTCCCCCATTCGCTAGACTTTGTTGGCGTGCCGGACAACTCGGTCGAGCTCAAGGTCTTCCGCGATCTCAAGGAGATTCCGCGCGAAGCATGGGACGGCATGCTCGAGCCCAGCGACAACCCGTTCGTGAGCTGGACCTTCCTCGAAGCGCTCGAAGCGAGCGCGAGCGCCGCCCCCCGCCGCGGCTGGTGGCCGTGCCATCTCACCGCGTGGCAGGACGGCGAGCTGGTGGCCGCGGCTCCCGCCTACGTCAAGAACGACAGCGCGGGAGATTTCTCGCGCGACTGGGGACTCGCCGACTCGGCGAGTCGCTACGGTGTCTCGTACTACCCCAAGCTGGTGATCGGCGTGCCGTTCAGCCCGGTCACCGGACGCCGCATCCTCACCGCTCCCGGCGTCGATCGCGCCGAGGCGACCCGCCTGCTCGTCGATCTGGCGCGCGAGCTGTGCCGCCGCTCGGACCTGGGCGCCGTCCAGGTGCTCTATCACCGCGACGACGAGCTACCGCTGCTCACCGCGGCGGGCATGTCGCCGCGGGTCCTGGTCCAGTACCACTGGCGCAATGGCGGCTACGCCGACTTCGAGGACTGGCTGGCCACCCTGCCGTCGAAGAAGCGCACGCAGATCCGCCGGGAGCGCCGTGCGCCCGAAAGCGACGGCATCTCGATTCGAACCGTGCGTGGCGACGAGCTGCAGCAGAAGCCGGGCGAGTGGGCACGCCGCATCTTCGAGCTCTACGCCGCCAACTGCGAGAAGCACTACTGGGGCGGGGCCTATCTCAATCAACGCTTCTACGAGCGAGTCTTCGGCACCATGCCGGAGGCGGCCGAGGTGGTGGTGGCTGAGCGCGACGGGCGCGTCATCGCCGGCGCCTTCAACCTGTCGACCGACACCCACCTGTTCGGGCGCTACTGGGGTTGCCTCGAGGAGCACCGCTTCCTCCACTTCAACGTCTGCATCTACCACTCGGTCGAGGCCTGCATCGCGCGCGGGGTGCAGGTGTTCGAGGGCGGCGCCGGTGGCGAGCACAAGCTCGCGCGGGGGTTCGACCCGGCGCTGGTCTACACCTCGTATCTCCTCCCCGACCGCTCGCTCCACGACGCGCTGTCGCGCTACTTCGCCGCCGAGACCTCGCAGCGCCAGGAAGAGATCGCGCGCTACCTGGAGCGACATTGAGTAAGGTAGTGGTGGACGTGCGAAAATACCGACCATGGGGATCAAGCGCCAGGCGCCGCAGGGGCGACCCGACAGCCAGGTCCTCGAACGCACCAAGACCAAGCGGAAGCTCAAGCAGCCGCCGCTCTACAAGGTGCTCTTCCACAACGACGACTACACTCCGATGGAGTTCGTCGTCCTGGTGCTGATGCAGGTCTTCGACCGATCCGAAGTCGACGCCACCCAGATCATGCTGCACGTGCACAACAGCGGCATCGGCGTCGCCGGTCTCTATCCGTTCTCGGTCGCGGAGACCAAAGTCTCCGAGACCATGGCGGCTGCGGAGAAAGCGCAATATCCTCTACTGGTAACCATGGAACCGGCCGACGACGGCGAAGACCGGGACAGCAATCGACCCTCACCCTCATGAACATCACCGACGAGCTTCGCGCAACTCTTGAATCCGCGTTCGACGAGGCTCGCGCTCGTCGCCACGAGTACGTCACCCTCGAGCACCTCCTGCTCGCCCTGTGCGGCAACCTCGAAGGCCTGAAGATCCTCAAGGCCACTGGCGTGGACGTCGACCAGCTCCTGGAGGACGTCGAGAGCTACATCGACGAGAACCTCGAGCGCATCCCCGAGGGCAAGGACCTCGAGCCGCGCCAGACGGTCGCGTTCTGGCGCGTGCTGCAGCGCGCCGCGATGCACGTCCAGAGCTCGGGCAAGCACGAGATCTCGGCCGGCAACGTCCTGGCGTCGCTCTTCCGCGAGGAGGAGTCGCAGGCCGTGTTCCTGCTCAAGAAGCAGGGCGTGAACCGACTCGACATCACCCGCTACCTGTCGCATGGCGCGCGCAAGAACAAGACGCTGCCGATGAAACCTGGCAGTCCGGAAGCCGAGGGCGATGAGGGGCTCGACGAGGAGACGCTCGAGAACCCGCTCGAGGCGTTCACGACGGACCTGGTCGAGCGCGCCGAGAAGGGCCTGATCGACCCGCTGATCGGCCGCAAGCGCGAGCTCTCCCTGGTGTGCGA